>CAJQND010000224.1 GCA_905479595.1 uncultured Hyphomicrobiales bacterium | reverse complement strand
CCCCAATTATCGCAGTTATAGTCGTGCCGACATTCGCACCAATCGCCAGAGCCAGGGCATTTTCATACGTGATCTGCCCCGCTGCCAAAGCGGTGATGATCAAAACCAGTGTGGCGTGAGAGCTTTGCATGATCACGGTGGCAGCTATTCCAACCAATGCAAAAAGAAACAGGCCCGGATAACCTCCAACCGCAAATTTGGTTAGATCAATCGTTTCCCGAAAGGCTTCAAACCCTTCTTTCATGTGATGGATGCCGAGGAACAAAAGTCCCAGACCCCCAAGCACATAGCCAATGCCTTTGAGATTTTTTGATTTCTGGAAAACCAGGATAATGCTGAACACCAGCATGGGCATGGCGTAGGCCGAGATTTTCACTTTCAGGCCAAGCCCGGCGATTAACCAGGCCCCTGTGGTTGTTCCCAGATTGGCACCAAAGATAATGCCAATTCCGGCCGCCAGACCAATGAGGCCGGCGCTGAGGAACGAAATTGTAATGACCGAGACCAGCGAACTCGACTGCATGATTGTGGTTGCAACCACCCCAAAGGAAAGACTCTTCCAAAACTTATCGGTGGTCCGTGCCAGGAGTTTTTCCAAAATACCGCCAGTGAACGTCCGAAAACCATCTTCCAGAAAAAGCATGCCAAACAGAAAGATGGCAACACCGGCAGCTATTTCCTTGAAGTTCGGGCTGATCCAAAATCCGACAGCGAGAATCACAAAAATAACAGGTAAAATAATACGCCTTAACATGAGAACGGATACCGCAAGTCAGGACGTTGGGCGGTTGAGCTTCCAGTTAGTGGAATAGAAATTTTAGTGTGGCGCATGTTCGTTTACTTCAAAAACTGCATCGATAAGTGGGCTTTGTCATTGGCCCGTTCAGGGCAGAATAACCCGCGAATGACCGGTTCAGCTTTGATGTCGATCAAGTTCACCAAAAGCAAAAATGAGGTGGGTTAATTCCGCGCAATTGAGCCATTTTTGATTGAAGTCAATGACATGTAGACGAGTTTGGTCAATCGTGCAGATGAGGCAAGATAAGGCAGCGTGTTCAAGAAGCTGAATGGGGAGAGCCGTCTTGATATGTTGCGGGGTTTTCAAGTTTTTGGACAGGGTACAAGCGGGGGACATCCAGCATGGAACTAAATAGCATCAGAGCGTTAGAAGAGGCGACCAATGTTGGGCGCGGTGAACTATTTCGCCTGGGAACAGCGTTGCTGTTCATTGTCGGTATCATGCTGGTGACCTATTCCAGGCACAATGCGCTCCCTAACAGTGAATTGTTGATCATCGCTGCGATGATTGGCGGTTACATGGCAATTAACATTGGTGCCAATGATGTCGCCAACAATGTTGGACCGGCAGTCGGCTCCCAGGCCATTACATTGACCGGCGCAATTTTGATCGCAGCTGTTTTTGAAGCCAGCGGTGCGATAATTGCCGGCGGTGACGTCGTCAGCACCATCAAGAAGGGCATCATCGACCCGGCACTGATCCCTGACAGCACCACATTTATATGGGTTATGATGGCTGCGCTTTTAGCTGCTGCTGTCTGGCTGAACGTGGCAACCGTGATCGGCGCGCCTGTATCAACCACCCATTCGATTGTTGGCGGGGTGCTTGGCGCCGGGATCGCAGCCGCAGGCTGGGAAATCGCCAATTGGCCAAGGGTTGGAGAGATCGCTGCCAGCTGGGTTATCTCACCTGTACTGGGCGGGATAATTGCCGCCGCCTTCCTCTATCTGATCAAGCGAACGATTGTTTACCGGTCTGACAAGATAGCCGCCGCCAAGCGAATGGTCCCCATACTGGTGTCGCTCATGACCTGGGCTTTCTCCACCTATTTGATCCTGAAAGGATTAAAGAAACTATGGAAGTTCGAAATTATCGGCGCATCCATGATCGGGCTTGCCATCGCGGTTGTGGTTTTCTTCATGATAAAACCAGCAATTTCAATCGCTGCAAGAAAGCTGGATAACAATCGCGACAGTATAAACAGTTTGTTTGTCATTCCCCTGATCTTTGCGGCTGCATTGCTCAGTTTTGCGCACGGCGCTAATGACGTTGCTAATGCGGTTGGTCCATTGGCAGCTATCAATGATGCAATCGTCAGCGGCGGCGTCGCCGCAAAGGCCGCTATCCCCATGTGGGTCATGTTGGTGGGTGCAATTGGCATCGCGTTGGGCCTCGCGCTTTACGGGCCAAAACTCATTCGCACGGTTGGCAGCGAGATTACCGAGCTGGATAAGATGCGCGCCTTTTGTGTCGCGATGGCTGCCGCGATCACGGTGATCATCGCCTCTCAGCTTGGCTTGCCGGTAAGTTCAACCCATATCGCCGTTGGTGGTATTTTCGGGGTCGGTTTCCTGCGCGAATATCTCGAGGCAAACCACGCCCGCCTGCTCGATGAAATCCGTGACCATCACAAAGATGACGGCCCGGAAGTCGTTGAAGCCTTCCTGGAAAAATTCGAGGACGCAGATGTCACAGAAAAAGGGCGTTTACTGCAAGCGCTCAAAGAAAAACGTGGCCCCACTCTCTTCAAAAAAGAGCGCAAAGAACTTCGCAAGGTTTACCGCACCGAGCTTGTTAAACGTTCCATCTTGCTGAAGATTGTTGCGGCGTGGCTGATAACAGTCCCGTTGGCAGGCCTGCTCGCTGCCATAATGTACTTCACCATCCGCGGCATGCTCTTGCCATAATGCAGCCCGGCGCAAATTTCTCGCCTTTCTGTCTCAACCCTACCAGGTGAAGCGCTTGAAATAGTCGAAGTCAGGCGACACAAGCAATTTTTTGCAGTGTCCAAAGTTACCAACATTCAGCGTGAACGTTCGGCGAGCCCATCTGACAGGGGTTGATATTCAACGCAAAACTCCCTTTACTTTAGATGAACACTTATGAAGCCGGATTTGGCTGGGAAACGGGTTCGACGTGACAGCAGATATCGCGATCTTCAAAAAGAGCCTGCGCGATATAAAGCCTGAAAATCTTATCAAAGAAGCCGAAGTTGTGGGGACCGTTCTAAACGGCGAATTCACCCACCGCGAAGGAATGTAAAATTAATCTCCGGGGTGGATAACCATCCCGGAGACCTTTGAGGATTTTGGTCGACAGGAGTTCAAAATGACTTTCATCCATTTTCCCCTGATGAAATTGACGTCACTGCTCGTTGCACTTCCAGAGGCTGCGAGATCGGGCCTTGCGTCAACTTTTTGAGTTCAACTAGGTCACGTGACAAAGCCAAGTAACTTGATACTGCGGGATCGCGCTATAATCTTCGCCTCAATTCCTGAAAAACCTCGTCGTGAAAGAGGCGCTCGCATTGGTTTGCGTTCTCTGAGCTTGTCCAACCGTGTCAAATGCGCTTGATCGCCACCGATTAACCTGTGCCACTCAGTTGTCCTAACGCGACCGCGCGGACCCACGCTGCATCGCAGCAATGCTTTTGATATTCGCATCACCGCCAATTCTCCGCATTGCGTTGGATTTGGTATCAAACTGCTTGGCTCGCACTTTGATTTCAGGTTTCGCGCTTTTAATTTCTGGATTTGAAACTCTAGCAGCAGCTCTCGCTTTCGCCCTCGCTCGGGCTTTCGCTTTCGTCATTACAGATTTACCTTTCCGCCGAACAGCATGAGAAGGACGTTAATCCCTCTTTCACTCTATCACTCGACATTTTTCAGATATGCTCCAGCCTCGCACAAATAATGCGTCGTGTCAGCTGCCAAAGGAACACCACTCTATGCGCCGCCATCTTAAGGTCCGGCACCGCAGTCGCTAACGGATAGAAATGTCTTGGAAGGTATTGAGGAGTTAGAACACATGGAGCGAGAAAAATGGTGCCCAGGGGCGGAATCGAACCACCGACACGCGGATTTTCAATCCGCTGCTCTACCAACTGAGCTACCTGGGCATTTAGGGTCTTGTGGGGGCAAGAATCGCTGTTGGTAAGCGTGCCAGAGAAAATCCACAAGCGGCGGCGTTTATAGGCACGAAACGGGCTTGTGTCTACCCCGCGCAGCACCCGCCCATGGATTATTTCCGGTCATTATCCGATGGTTCCAAGATAGTGTCCATATCTTCAAAATCAGGCGGGTCTTCTGCCGGTATGGCATAATGGCCGCCGAGCCAGCGATGCAGGTCAATATCCGCGCAGCGGCGCGAGCAAAACGGGTGATATTTCTGGACCGAAGGGGTTTGACAAAGCGGGCAAGGACGCCGTGGGCGCAGGCGTATCGGCTGGGCCGGCGCTTTGCCGGTCTCTTTAGCCATTTTATTGTCCGCCCGCTTTCAACCAGGAGAAATAAACCGGATACCCGGCTCCATTCAGCATGGAGACGGTTTCATAAAGCGGCAGGCCAACAACATTGGAATAAGATCCGTTGATCATGCGCACAAACACATCCGCGCGTCCCTGAATGGCATAGGCACCCGCTTTCCCGCGCCATTCATCCGACATGAGATAGGTTTCCATGTCATCGCGCGAAAGGCGCTTGAAGCGCACCTTGGTTTCCACCAGGCGAGAGCGCACATTATGCTTCGGTGCCACGAGACAGAGCCCGGTATAGACCTTGTGGGAGCGCCCAGAGAGAATACGCAGGCAGGCAGCTGCTTCTTCAAGGGTTTCCGGCTTTGGCAGGATGCGCCGACCTACGGCCACAACAGTATCTGCCGCAAGCACAAACGTATTACCACCCAACTCAGTAACCTGCGGGGTATGGGCAGCCGTTTCGGCTTTTTCCTTGGCCAATCGCAGCGCTAAAGCGCGGGCTGTTTCACGTTTTTTGGGGGTTTCATCAATATCCGCAGGGCACAGAATGTCCGGCGGCAGGTTTGCCTGTTCCAGAAGGGCCAGGCGACGCGGCGATGAACTCGCCAGAACCAGCTTTACGCGGGTGTCTTTCATACCGGCCCTGCCCTCACCAATTCAATTACACCACGGTTCACTTGAACCGGTAAGTGATGCGGCCCTTGGTAAGATCATAGGGCGTCATCTCTACAGAAACTTTATCACCCGCCAGAACGCGGATGCGGTTTTTACGCATCTTTCCCGCTGTGTGGGCGATAATTTCATGTTCGTTTTCCAGCTTCACGCGGAAAGTTGCATTCGGCAGCAACTCAACAACCGTGCCATCAAACTCAAGTAATTCTTCTTTGGCCATACACTCCTTGCCTTTCAGTTTCATTGCGGCGCGCGAACAATGGTCGCGTTGGTCAATAAAATCAACCCACCGCTGTAATAAATGGGGGTTGTAAGTCACATTGCCAATGGCAAATCTATCGAAAGACGCGCAATCATCAGCCAAATGATGCCCAAAACCGACAAAAATGCCGGAAATCCGCACCCGAACCACATTTTATAGTAGCGAAAGTAAGCTTGCGGCAAAGGAGCCCCCTGACCGGCCGATTGCTGCGCCATATCGCGCATTTTGATCTGAAGCCAGATCATCGGCACCCAAAACGCTCCGATAAGGACATAAAGCAGGAATTCGCGTGCGATGAGCCATTACAATAAAGGCGGCAATACCTGCGTCAAGCGGCGTGACGTGATGGTCAAGCGCCCTCATCCTTCGGGCAACAACCAAGCCTATGAACCCATTTCCTCCTACTACCAGAATATGCATTGGCGCATCTCCAACCATCAGCCAACCACTGGCGAAGACATGGTGCCGAACCGCTCGCGGATACGTTTGAGCAAACCATCGCGCACACCCCGATAGCCATCCATAACTTGTTCGCGGCTTCCTGAAATCACTGTCGGGTCCAGGGTCGGCCAGTATTCTAGATCAACAGCCATGGTCCGGGTTAACTCCACCGCCGAGTGCTGGGCTTCCGGCGAGAGGGAAATGATTATGTCAAACAGGCTGTCATGCAGTTCTTCAAACGAGCGTGGCTCATGGCTGGAGATATCGATGCCAATTTCTTCAAGCACCGCCACGCCAAAACCGTCAAGATCATGCGGAACCACGCCAGCAGAGGTGACAAACACCTTGTGCCCGTAGAAATGCCGCATCAGGCCAGCCGCCATCGGTGAACGCACAGAATTCTGGGTGCAGGCAAACAGCACAGCTGATGGGAGTTCGCCGGTCAAGATCGCCTAACCGCGCCAGTGCAATACGCACACGAGCGTAAACAGCCGCCGCGCGGTATCGAAATCTATCTCGATCTTGCCCTTCAATCGTTCCTGCAAAAGATGGCTGCCATCATTATGCAACCCCCGCCGCCCCATATCGATTGCTTCAATCTGGCTCGGCGTCGCAGTTCGAATGGCTTCAAAGTAGCTTTCGCACACCATGAAATAGTCTTTGACCAACCGCCGGAACGGGGTCACCGATAGCCCAAACACTGCACATTGGTGTTCCTGGCCATTGGCAATATCGAAGACCAACCGGTTCTCCTCAATAGATAAGCGCAGGTGAAACGGTCCTGTTGTATTTTGCTTGGATTCATCCACAACTGTGAATGAATTGTTTTCCAGCAGATCAAATATCGCCACGCGACGCTCATGCTCTATGTCAGGCGAAGGGTTGGACAAGCTCTTTTCGTCAAGTTCGATAGTGGCGAGACGGTCAGAACTGGTTTCAGTATTTTGGGTTTCGCTGGTCATGGCAGGCTATGGCATATTCAAACGCATGGCGACCGAGCGGGCATGGGCTTCCAGCCCTTCCGCACGGCCCAACGTCACTGCAGCGGGACCAATTTTCTGCAGTGCTTCAGGCCCGCATTTCAAAATTGAAGTGCGTTTCATGAAATCCAGCACATTGAGACCGGAAGAAAACCGCGCTGAGCGTGCAGTCGGCAAAACGTGGTTGGGACCACCTACATAATCGCCAACCGCCTCTGGGGTATGTGCACCAAGAAAAATGGCCCCGGCATTTCGCACTTTTTCAGCCAAATCTTCTTCATTAAATGCAGAAATTTCCAAATGCTCCGGTGCAATTCGATCCACGAGCGGTATTGCATCCATAAGGTTAGGGACGATAATGACAGTACCAAAGTCCCGCCAGCTTGCGCCTGCGATCTCACTGCGCGGTAAGGTTGTTAACTGCCCAGCAACTGCCTTTTCAACCCGGTCCGCGAATGCAGCGTCATCTGTCATCAAGATAGACTGCGCGGAGGCATCATGTTCTGCCTGTGCCAAAAGGTCTGCAGCAACCCAGTCTGATGAATTGTCTCCATCCGCCATAATCAAAACTTCAGATGGCCCGGCAATCATATCGATCCCAACAGTCCCGAAGACCTGGCGTTTGGCAGCCGCAACAAAGGCATTGCCAGGCCCAACGATCTTGACAACTGGGTCTATGGATTCAGTACCATAGGCAAGCGCTGCAATCGCCTGCGCGCCACCTACCCGGTAGATCTCGTCAACACCGGCAATCGAGGCTGCTGTGAGCACCTGATCATTCACAATCCCGTCCGGTGTTGGAACAACCATGACCAAACGCTCCACGCCTGCAGCTTTTGCCGGCAGCGCGTTCATCAATACCGATGAGGGGTAAGCGGCAGTGCCGCCTGGTACGTACAAGCCGGCTGCCTGCACCGCGCTCCAACGATGCCCCATCTCAACGCCCTGCGCATCAGAGTAACGCTCGTTACCTGGCACCTGGCGCTGGTGATAGTCAGAAATCCGTTCATGGGCGAGTTCAAGAGCGGCCAAAATATCGCCAGGGCATCGTGCCCGTGCTGCAGTCACTTCGGCTGGCCCAATCGCGAGGCCATCGACCTCGACTTTGAAGCGGTCGAATTTTTGCGTAAGTTCGACCAACGCGGCATCCCCACGCAAACGAACCTGTTCGAGAATTTCAGCAACGACGGCATTCACATCTGCGGCAGATTCGCGCTTCGCCGAAAGCAGCGCTTCGAACTTCTCCGCAAAATCCGCGTTTTGTGAATCCAGGCGCTGGGCCATACCAAAATCCTTCCGTGCTGAGATCAGTTGACCTCCTCACTCCAACTCATGTTCAGGTTTTGAACGCGCACCCCATTCCGGACCGAGATCAGATAACCCACAATCAATACATTCTACGTCAAGCTCAATGGTACCGCCGGCGGCAAAATTCAAAATAACCTGGCCAGATGGCGCGTCGCCTGGATTGAACACCACCGATAACAGTTCCAAAACCGCATCATCCGCCTTGCGTTGAATTTTCTGGGACCGCGCAGCAGACACCCGGTCGAAATGCAATCCGGCCCTGCGCCGTTTAAAGCCCTTGGACTTACCTTGCGCGTCTTCCCAGTCAAAACGATTGGCTATCAGTGCAAAGCGGCCCTGCGCCGCCAGAAAACGGATATCACCCACCCGCACGAGACTATCCTGCATGTTGGCGGAAACCACTTCCAGGTCCTCTGCGTCAAAGGCGCTTAGCTTCAAAAGATCAGTCATGATGAAATGCCCATTACGCGCTGATGCGCTCGATGTCAGCGCCGCAAGCGGCAAGTTTCTTTTCAAGTTGCTCAAACCCGCGATCAAGATGATAGACCCGGTTTACAAATGTATCGCCCTGAGCTGCAAGCCCTGCAATCACCAGGGAAACTGAAGCGCGCAAATCTGTTGCCATCACTTCTGCACCGGTCAATGTCTCCGCCCCATGCACTTGGGCAGTGTCGCCCTCCAGGGTAATTTCTGCGCCCAACCGAGCAAGTTCCTGCACATGCATAAAGCGATTTTCAAAAATCGTTTCACGGATTTTGGATGTGCCGTCAGCCATGGTCATCAGACCCATAAGCTGGGCTTGCATATCTGTTGGAAAACCCGGGTAAGCTTGCGTCTCAACATCCACCGGGTGCAGCCGTGCGCCATTACGCGAAACTTTAATGCCGTCATTGATGCGTTCCATTTTCACACCGGCCGTTTCCATGACTGGAAACAGTGCCTCAACCAGATCCGCACGCGCGCCTTTCAAAGTCACCTCACCGCCTGCCATCGCAACCGCCATGGCATAGGTGCCGGTTTCAATACGATCTGGCAGAACCATATGGGTTGCTCCATGCAAGCGCTCAACGCCTTCAATACGCAATGTCGAGCTGCCAATTCCGGAAATCTTTGCCCCCATCTTGTTGAGGCATTCCGCAACGTCACCCACTTCAGGTTCACGCGCCGCATTCTCCATAATCGTTTCGCCTTTGGCCAGGGTTGCTGCCATCAGCACGTTATGTGTGGCGCCAACTGAAACCCCGGGAAAAACGATATGCGCTCCCTTAAGTCCATCAGGTGCATCAGCCAGCACATAACCTTGTTCAATTTCGATTTTTGCGCCGAGTGCCTCTAGCCCCATCAAATGATAATCCACAGGGCGCGTTCCAATGGCGCAACCACCAGGCAAGGACACCCGCGCGGTGCGGCAGCGCGCAAGCAATGGCCCAAGCACCCAGAAGCTTGCCCGCATTTTGGAAACAAGATCGTATGGTGCCGTCGTATCGACAATTTGGCGTGCACTGAAATGTATGGTTTCACCGTGAACATCGCTTTGCCCGGGGCGTTTTCCATCCACGGCCATATCCACCCCGTGATTGCCGAGAATGCGCTGTAGCAGCTTCACGTCAGCTAGACGCGGCATATTTCGCAGCGTCAGGGTCTCGTCGCTCAGCAAGCTGGCAATCATCAACGGCAAGGCAGCATTTTTTGCGCCGGAAATCTGAATTTCGCCATTTAGCCTATTGCCGCCGCGTATGCGGATTTTATCCATTTTGGAATTCCTGTGTTTCTGCCCACTTTTTCACGGGTGTGAGCGGTAACAAGCATAAACGGCGCTTTTCAGGCAAGCCAGTTCTGCTAAAAAATTATTGTTTTACCAGCGGTTTAATCGTGATCATTCACCGGGTGCTTTTCCTCAACGTCTTTTTCAACACGCTGGCGGGCCTGCTGCTTTCGCCGTTTAAGGTTCGCGCGCAGGGCATTTTTCAACCGTTCATCGCGCCCGCCTGCCGGTTTTGCATTGTTTTTCGCATTCATTGTCATAAGCCCTGTCTAGCCTGAATCCGGCGTGCAATCACCAATACTAAAGGCTGCCAGAGCCTATGGCCACGGTTTTCCATTTTAATGATAACAAGTCCTTTGATGAGAAAAACACCTGAGCCTGATCAAAAAGGCTTGAATCCCATACCAAATCCCGCCATAAGCTCGCCCGAGGCCCACGTAGCTCAGGGGTAGAGCACTCCCTTGGTAAGGGAGAGGCCAGTGGTTCAATTCCACTCGTGGGCACCATTTAAATCAATACCTTAGAACCAATAATATTTTTTTGGCGCTTTGCAGCCACGCATAACCCACATTTTAACCTGAAAACTTCCGATTCAGCTGTACCTCATACATTTCGATCTTAATCCGGTTGCGGCTTGTCTCTGGTGGTAGTCGCAGCAGTTGCACGCTCATGGCGCCAGTCTTGCGGGCGTTTAAAGCGCCCTTGCCAAACGCCGCGTTTAGCGGTGCGGGCTTCCGCTTCCGCCCTTGCGTAGTCCTGGGAGTGAGAACGGTAAGCAATAGCCCAGCCAAGGCGGACCATTTCATGGTTCAGATCCACGTTGCCCGCTTTGCATTTCGAAACGTTTCGGGCATAGCGGTCTTTGGTTATCACCGAGCACGTTATGTTTTTTCCCCGGGCAAGGTTGCGCAGAGCCCGCGATGCTTCGCGCCCACATTGATAATCTGCTCCATTGGCGCGCTGGCATGTCTGGCGGCCTTCTGGTGCGTCAATGCCGTAGAGACGTATCTCGGTGCCGGAAAGAACGATTGAGTCCCCATCGAGAAAGCTGATATCACCTGTCACCTGTTTTTGTGGCAACCAGGCAATGAACAATGTTACGCCACCTGCAAACAAGATGAATGCAGCCCAATCAATCACTCTTCTGATTCTGGTACGGGCTGTGGAACGTCTGCGCCATGCCATAATTATGGCTCCAGCAGCAATTCACCAGCCAGATACGCGCGCGCTTGAGAGCTTTTAGCGCGTTTTAGGAACTGCTTTGCGGGTGTAACTTCCAGAATGCGCCCGGCGTGGATAAAAACCACTTCATCCCCCAGCCGGTGCACCTGGTCTGCCCGATGCGACGTCATAATGATCTTGGTACCCGCCTGGTGAATAGCAGAAATAAGCCCTTCAACCTCGCGGGTGCCGGAAGGATCAAGGCTCGCGGTAGGTTCATCAAGGAACAAGACATCCGGCTCCATCACCCACGCCCGCGCCAGGGCCAGCCTTTGTGCTTCTCCACCAGACAAAACTGTTGCTGGAGTGCTTGCCAATCCAACCAATCCGGTGCGCTCCAGGGCAGCCATCGCCCTATCTCTGCGCTCGCTGGAGGCAACCCCACGCAATTTCAGCGGATACTCCACATTTGCAAGAACCGTGCGCCGCAGCATGACTGGCTTTTGAAACACCATGGCTTGATAGCGTTGTGCAGAGGCACCTTGTGGCCCTTCCCAGTCAACTTGGCCTGCATGGGGCGCAATTAGGCCGTGACAGATACGCAAGAGCAGGCTTTTGCCTGCCCCGTTTGGACCGATTATCATTGTCAACGGACCGGCCTCAAAACGATGAGTAAGCCCATCAATGATATCGCGGCCATTGGCCATGAAGCTGATATTGTTAAGGTGCAAAGGCAGGATATGCGCACTCATCGCCCTGCCCCCTCAATGCGGGTTTCTCCGCGCAGCAAAAACACGCCTGCATTCACACAAACAGAAATGACGATAAGCACAATGCCCAATCCGATGGCGAGCGGTAAATCGCCCTTGGAGGTTTCCAGCGCGATTGCCGTGGTCAGAACTCTGGTGGAATGTTCAATATTGCCGCCGACAATCATTACCGCCCCCACTTCGGCGGATGCACGGCCAAAACCAGCCAGAACGGCAGTGGCGAGCGCCGCCCTGCCGTCCCATAACAAGGTCTGCGCCTGTTGAAACGGGGTCGCGCCAAACGACAACAATTGCTCACGGTAAGACACCCACATATCGCGAATTATCTGGCGTGAAATGGCGGCAATAATCGGCGTAATCAATACTGTTTGCGCAATGATCATGGCCATTGGTGTGAACAACAGGCCCAAAACCCCAAGAGGTCCCGCACGCGATAATATGAGGTATACAAACAACCCGACGACAACCGGGGGCAGCCCCATCAATCCGTTCAGCAGAACAACCAGCGTCGTGCGCCCGGGAAACCGGCCGATAGCCAGTACCGCGCCAAGAGGCAGTCCGATTAGCGTTGCCAACCCAACTGCCGTCAGGCTCACCCGTAAAGAAAGAGCGACAATTTCAATAAGGTCTGGATCGAGCCGGAAGATCAGCCCGAATGCCTGCGCAATTCCTGTGGCAATTCCATCCATTGGCTAACGCTGCCAGCGCGCGGCGGCGTCTTCATCGCTCTCGCGTGCATCAACCCATTCACCAGCGCTTTCACCTTCGCCTTGTTCAAGCTTCCAAAACGGTGCCTTGGTTTTCAACCAATCCATAAGAAACTGGGCGGATTCAAACGCCGCCTGACGGTGCGAAGAACAGGTGATCACCAAAACGATGTCCTCACCTGGCTCCATCCGCCCATAACGGTGCACAACCAAAGATGCCTCCAACGGCCAGCGGGCATGGGCCTCTTCGTCGATACTCACCAAAGCTTTTTCCGTCATGCCT
>CAJQND010000223.1 GCA_905479595.1 uncultured Hyphomicrobiales bacterium | reverse complement strand
GCCACGCATTCCTTGAGCGCCGCTATCTGATCGTGCCGGGCATCCGGTCGTCGCGCATTTACATCATCGATGTGAAAGAGCCGCTGAAGGCCAAAATCCACAAGACCATCGAACCCGAAGAAGTGTTCGCCAAGACCGGTTATTCGCGCCCGCATACCATCCATTGCGGCCCCGAAGGCATCTATGTTTCCACTCTCGGTGGCGGCGGAAAGGATGGTACCGACGGACCGCCAGGTATCTTTATCATGGATTGCGAAACCTTTGATATTATTGGCCAATATGAAATGGATCGCGGCAAACAGGACAAGCATTATGATTTCTGGTGGAATTTGCCCCAGGATTACATGGTCAGTTCAGAATGGGGCCTGCCGCCGCAATTTGAAAATGGCATCGTTCCTGAAGATTTGCTTGGTAACCGTTATGGTCACCAAATCCATTTCTGGAATTTGCGCGACCGACGCAATGTTCAAACCATAGACCTTGGTGAAAACCATCAGATGGCGCTGGAAGTGCGCCCGGCCCACGATCCAACACGCGAGTATGGTTTCCTCGGCGTCGTCGTCGACACTACCAATCTCGAGGGATCAATTTGGACCTGGTGGCGAGAAGACGGGAAGTTCCATATCGAAAAAACCGCTACAATTCCCCCGGAACCAGCGGATGCAGACGACCTTCCTGACCTGTTAAAGGGCTTTGGTGCTGTACCGCCGCTTGTGACAGATATCGATCTCTCTCTCGATGACAAATTCCTGTACGTCGCATGCTGGGGAACAGGTGAACTTCGCCAGTATGATGTTAGCGACCCAAGAAATCTCAAATTGACCGGGTCAGTACATATCGGTGGCATCACCAGACGTACGCAACACCCGAACGGCAAATCGTTTGGCGGTGCGCCGCAGATGCTCGAGATCAGTCGCGACGGCAATAGAGTCTATTTCACCAACTCGCTGTATTCCACCTGGGACAAGCAATTCTACCCTGACGGCGTACCCGGTGCGCAAGTGATGGTGAATGTTGATCAAAATGGCGGCATGTCTATCGATGAAAAATTCTGGGTGGAGTATCCGGAAGGCTATGCGTCTCATCAAATCCGGCTTGAAGGCGGCGATTGTTCCACGGATTCATTCTGTTATCCGTCTGTTTAAGTTTGAGCGGTAACAACTGGATTCCAGAACTCTGGCTGGCAGTGATTGCCAGTGGTGTCTATCACGGGGTTAACCCGGGAATGGGCTGGCCACTGGCGGTTTCTGCCGGGCTCATGGAACAAAAAACCAGGGCCTTGTTTGCCGCGTTGGCGGCAATTGCCGTAGGGCATTTTGCGGCAATGGTGGTTGTACTGCTTCCATTTGCAGCGCTTAGCGTTCTGGTTTCATGGCAACGCGAAATCCAACTGGCGGCAGGTATTGGCGTGCTTGCATTTGGAATTTTCCGGTTCATCAACCGTCGCCACCCACGGGTTCTGGCGCGCATCCGCCCGACGCAACTGGCACTTTGGTCACTTGTAGTAGCCATTGCCCATGGGGCCGGTCTGATGTTGGTTCCCATTTATCTTGGTCTCTGTGCTCAAGAAGAATTAGATGCCGGCCACCGCGCTGCGAGCATCATAATGTCCAACAGCTATGGTGCAGCCATCGCGGTGTCTCTCGTTCATGCCGCAGCGATGATCGTATCGGGAGGTATTGCCGCCTGGCTCGTATATCGGTATCTCGGTCTACGCTTCCTTTCCAAAAGCTGGTTCAATCTCGACGGAGTTTGGGCCGTGAGCCTGATTGTGGTTGGAGCCATGAGCGTTTGGTTGGCACTTTAGGCCGCAGAGCTGTCATGGTTTCTGAAAAGTTAGCGCCAGTGAGACAAGTTGAATAGAAATTTCCCAGTAGATTCAACGCAATATAAAAACCCTCATGTCATTGTCAAACGCAATGGGCAGGCATTGGGGCAGACAGATGAACACCAAATGGATACAGGTTCTAATCGTTTTAACAGCGTTGATTTCAACTGCTGGCGCATCTTTGCAAGCCGCAAGTAAAGACAATATTTCCGATGGCGTACAAGCGATAGAATTTGCCCGCGAATTAGGTGCAACGTTGCCACCTAAAGGTTGGGTACGTTTTTGCGAACGCCATCCAGAAGATTGTGCCGGAAATACCGGCGAGCGCCTGCGCGTCAAACTCGATGCGGAGCGTTGGCAAGAGCTTTCCGGGGTGAACACTTATGTAAACCGCTCGATTGAGCCTGCAACCGACCTCGCACTCTATAATGTTGAGGAGCTTTGGACCTACCCCAAAGCCCGTGGTGATTGCGAAGACTACGTGCTGCTTAAACGGCAACATTTGCTTGATCTTGGTTGGCCACGCGAGGCGCTGCTTATCACGGTCGTGCTCGATGCCAAACGGGCAGGTCATGCGGTTCTTACGGTGATGACAGATATGGGCGAGTTCGTTCTCGACAATCAGCACCCGAAAATTCTGCCATGGACGGCAACCGGGTACCAGTTTGTCAAACGGCAGGCCCAGATCGACCAAACCAAATGGGTCGCCCTTGATCCCATCGCCTCGAGCATGCGCCGCTACACATCAAGCGGGCGCAAGGTTGGCGGAGGCCGCTAACCAAAAACGTCACAAGCGCCATAAAGGCCTGCAATATTTCAAGCCCCGGTCAGCGTCCCACTCCCCATCCCAGATGACCCGGGCTTGCGAGTAGGTTCCACCCCACCTGGAGCCTGCTCCGCCCCGGAAGCCCCCACGGTTTCCGGGGCTTTTTTATTCTTCGACAACCTCAAGTCCGTTTGTATAGCGCTGCCAGTTTTCGACATAATGAGCGGCGGCATAAAGCATGGCTTCAGCCTCATCATCACTCAAAATCCGTGCAATTTTACCTGGCACTCCGACAACCAGTGCTTTTTCAGGAATTTCTTTTCCTTCTGAAACGAGCGCTCCGGCGCCAATCACGGCTCCAGCCCCGATTTTGGCACCGTTCAGCACCGTTGCCCCCATGCCGATTAATGCACGATCTCCCACAGTGCACCCATGCAACATAACGTTGTGACCAACGGTAACATCAGCTCCCAATACCAGCGGATAGCCCATATCTGTATGAAACACGCAATTGTCCTGAACATTTGAGCGTGCGCCAATGATAATACGCTCATTGTCGCCACGGATCACGCTGCCAAACCACACGCTCGACATCTCTTCCAAGGTAACCTTACCGATTAGCGATGCGCTGGGTGCAATCCAATATTTTCCGGACGCTGGCAATTCAGGCGAAATTCCATCGAGGGCATAAAGAGCCATATCTGTTGTCCTGTCGTGATATGATGCTGGAAGGCGATGGTGTAATACCCTAAAACAAACCCGTAAAGAGCATTCAGAGGTGCCACACTTACATGGACCAGCACTGGCAGGAACTGAACACCCCTATTTTGCCGCCTAAGGCTACGCCACGCTCATTTTTGCGCAAGCGGTCGGTTGCCGTTCTACTGGTTCTCATGTTTTGCGGATTTTTCGCCGTCGCCGGTTCAATCATTGCATTTTATTTTCTGCCCAACCCTGATTTGTTGTTTGGCAAAAGCCGCACCGCTGGGTCAGCAGATAAATTGTTGCATGTGGAGTTTGTCGGCGATGAATTTGTTATGCCCGAACCTGTAGTCCGATCCATAAAACGCAGTTTGACCGGCAATGTGCGGCGCATCGAACTGCGGGTACCGTGGCCATTCTCAGTGGAGTCGATAAACCAGGTTGCCGCTGAAGATTTAAACAAGGTCTCAGGTTCGCTGTTTTTGACCTTTGAGCACAATACGAAGAAGCTCTCCGCCCTCACCCACTTAGACAAGATTCTGAAACGTTACTTTGAAGGACCCCCAGCACCGACCGCGTCAGGACTGATGCGCTATACGTTCAAAGCCTCGTCACCATATCCAAATCGCGAACTATATATCGCTGCTCTGCGCGGCAAGCAGATCATTATTCAATGCGAGCCGGACAATGGAAAACGCGGGCCGTCTTTGTGTGAGCGGGATTTGCAGATCAACAAATCCCTACTGGCACGCTATCGTTTTCACCGCAAATATCTCAGCGGATGGCGGCAGCTCGAAGCCACCGCACAAGAGCTTTTTAAAACGTTTAGAATTCCAGCAGCGCCCTAAACAGGCACATCCAAATCAAATTCTAAAATCGCCATCTGGAATGACCAGGACAAATCATCGTCTTCGTCGTCGCGGAAGATAACGCCAATAAATTCATCGCCGATATAAACTTCAGCCGAATCGTCTTTTACCGGCCGGCGCCGGACTTCGATTGATGGCAGCTGGAATTTCCAGCGGAAATAAGCTTGTAGCTTGCGGATTTCTTCAGCGTCCACGCCCAGTCTCCATTCACTTTGTTAATTCGGCTCGTGTGCGCGGGTTTACGAAATTCGTAATCGCTCCGCAAGGCTGCCTGGCCTATTTTTCCACTTCCGTAGACGTATCATCATCCTGCGGGAGAACATGGTTCATACTGCGGGCTGGTTCTGAACAGCCAGCATAACCAACAATACGTGCGGGAACGCCAGCAACGGTGCGGTTTGGCGGAATATCCTGCAACACCACGGAACCCGCAGCAATGCGCGAGCAAGCCCCGACTGAGATATTGCCGAGAACACTGGCACCTGCGCCAATCAAGACACCTGAGGCGATTTTAGGGTGGCGGTCACCATCATCTTTGCCGGTACCACCCAATGTCACAGAATGCAGCATTGAAACATCATCACCAACGACTGCGGTTTCTCCGATGACGATGGAATGGGCGTGATCGACCATCAATCCGCGTCCAATTTTTGCCGCTGGGTGAATATCAATTGAAAAAGTCAAAGATGAACGGCTCTGCAAATAAAGCGCGAAATCTTTGCGGCCCATTTTCCACAACTGATGCGCCATACGATGGGCCTGCACCGCCTGAAAGCCCTTGTAGTACAACACGGGATCGATGTAGCGATGGCATGCTGGATCGCGGTCTTCGATAGCAATAATATCTGCACGGATTGCAGCACCAATTGACGGATCGGCCTCAAGCGCGTCTTGAAAAGCCTGAACAATCAGCTCGGCGGGAACATCGGTGTGATGCAGGCGTTGGGAAATGCGATGGCTTACCGCTTCTTCAAACGTATTGTGATTTAGGATACTTGAATACAAAAACCCGCCAAGTGAAGGATCTGCACGCAGTATATCTTCTGCTTCATTTCTGATCTGCGACCAGACCGGATCAAGCGACTTTACCTTTGGATCTAAAATTAGCTGCTGTGCCATCTGCGTTTCCCATAAATCAGATATGCGTTTGTCACGTTAAGATAGGCGTTCAACATTAAAAATTCCAGTAGATGGAAGTCACAAAAAGGCGACCACCTCTAGCGCGACGCAAATTTGTTACGCCTGTTGGTCCAGAAATCCTAACACCGCA
Source organism: uncultured Hyphomicrobiales bacterium (assembly GCA_905479595.1). GTDB lineage: Bacteria > Pseudomonadota > Alphaproteobacteria > Rhizobiales > CAJQND01 > CAJQND01. The sequence continues at coordinate 395 of CAJQND010000223.1, read as the reverse complement.
TCTGTGAAGATGTCGTTCTTGTCACCGGCCACCATGTGCCCTGCGTCGCTCACATCTGCATATTTGGCGTGCGGCGCAAGCTCCAGGAAATGGGCCACCATCGCCTCATCAACCAACTCAGATTCGCGACCACGGACAAGCATGAGCGGGATAGTGATTGTCTGTACCGCCTCTTCAAGCCGTTGATAGAAAATCTCACGCTCGGCGCGTTCAGCTTTTCTGTTACTTTCGCTCAAGAATTCAGGGTCCCAGTGCCAGCGGTAGCGCTGATCGGTACCGAGGCGAAGATTTTTAGCAAGTCCTGACAGATTTTTTGGGCGCGGCCTGTGCGGCAGATACTCAGCAATGGCATCTGCTGCCTCATCCAGGCTGGCAAATCCGTGACCAGCACGCTC
>CAJQND010000222.1 GCA_905479595.1 uncultured Hyphomicrobiales bacterium | reverse complement strand
GAACGCGGCTATTCGGAAGCAGCCGAATGACATCCGTACGCGGGTTAAACCACATTACACTGGCTGTACGCGATGTTTCACGTGCTGTGAAATTCTATGTGGAAGGCCTTGGTCTAACGTTGCGTAAACAATGGAAAACCGGTGCTTATCTTGAAGCCGGAAGTTTGTGGCTTTGTCTTTCACACGACGATAATACCCCCACCACACCTCACAAAGATTACACCCATCTCGCATTCGACGTTAGGTCGAATGAAATTGACGAACTAACCACTCAGATCAAAAATGCAGGTGGCATATGCTGGAAAGAAAACCGATCTGAAGGTGAAAGCTTTTATTTTACCGATCTGGACGGACACAAACTGGAAATCCATTCAGGCACATTGGCCTCACGCCTTGCCGCCATGCCCTGTTGAAATCTGCTTCCATGATCAAGAACAACAAACCAGACATTGAAAAACTCGCTGCAGGAATTCGTGCGGGCGACCGCGCCGCACTTGGCCGCGCCATAACGCTGGTGGAATCGAAACGCCAAGACCATGAAAATCTGGCGCAAGAGCTGCTTACCGAGCTCATGCCCGATACGGGCAAGGCAAACCGTGTGGGCATTACTGGCGTTCCCGGAGTTGGCAAGTCGACATTGATTGATGTTCTCGGCCAAAACCTTATTTCTGATGGTCACAAGGTAGCCGTGCTGGCAGTTGACCCCACAAGCCAGCGCACCGGGGGGTCTATCCTGGGCGACAAGACACGCATGTCCGGGCTGGCCGCCAACTCCGGCGCTTTTATTCGCCCTTCTCCTGCGGGAAATACGCTAGGCGGGGTGGCGCGGCGAACACGGGAATCCATTCTACTGTGTGAAGCAGCAGGTTATGACATTATCATCGTAGAAACCGTTGGCATCGGACAGTCTGAAACTACGGTCGCGGATATGGTGGATTTTTTCCTTGTACTAATGCTGCCAGGCGCAGGCGATGAGCTCCAAGGCATCAAAAAAGGTGTCCTGGAAATCGCTGACATGATCGCAGTGAACAAGGCGGATGGCGACAACACTGGCAAGGCAACTGCGGCGGCAGCGGAATACTCAGCCGCCTTTCATATCCTCACGCCGCAAAGTCCCAATTGGGCACCACCTGTCCTGACCGTTTCCGGATTAAAAAACGAGGGCCTTGAGAAACTTTGGGGTGAGATTGAGCGCCATCGCGATACGCTTGGTAAAACCGGCGAATTTGACACTCGGCGACAGGACCAATTGGTGCGCTGGATGTGGACTATGCTGGAAGAAAAACTTATTGGCACTGTGAAGAACAACCCCGCGGTGACCGGGCAGCTAGGGCAAATCGAGAAAGATGTTGCTGCAGGCAAACTTACCCCGGTACTCGCGGTGCGTGAGCTTCTTGAAGCCGCCGGGCTTTAGGACGTTAGCGCCGCTGATGCCTGAAGCTTACCTGTCACTATTTTGCGGCGGTTGAAAAGTTGTTTTGTCGTGAATGCCTGCAACTTCGTCTGTTCATCTTCGTTCCAGACGTCCAGGCGCGAAAGCACATTGGCAACCGCGATCTCAGAAGCCCGGGTTGCGCCATCATCACATTTCAGAGCAAAGCCAAGCCCGGCATGTTCAATGCAGCCGCAATATACACCTTCTGCTCCGGTTTTTACAAAAAGACGGGGTACCGCATTCATAATATCTGTACAAAAACGGCCCGTACCTGCGACCATAAATGGATGCGCACGCACAGATGTAATGATCTTCCGGGCTGCGGCCCTTTGCTCATTATCTAACTGATCACCCGTTGCAAACCGGGTAAACCCGAGCGCCACATTGCGCAAAGGTATTGCCCAGGTAGGAACAGAACACCCATCAATTCCGAGCGCAGTTTTGGAAAGATCAACATCACAAAGTTGCTCGATCGTGCGCGCCACGGCTCGCTGCACTTCATGCTCCGGCGTCACGTAACCGGCAGAAGCAACGCCAAGATGGCGGGAGAACGCCAACATGCCCGCGTGCTTTCCCGAGCAATTATTATGAATTTGGCCCGGTTTTTCACCAGCGGCAATCATTTCATTCGTCCGGCGCTGATACATTGGCCAATGCACACCGCATTCATATGCCTCTTCATCATCGCCGATTTTTGCTAACATAGATGCTGCCACTTCGACATGACGTCCTTCACCGCCATGGGATGCACAGCACAAGGCAATTTCTTCGTCAGAAAAACCGAACGCCTCCGCAGCTCCACTGGCAATCATTGGCAGAGCCTGAAACGCTTTAATGGCCGAGCGTGGAAAAACTGGATGCTCAACATCACCAAGGCACGCTACAGCGCTCCCGTGTACATCACTAACAATGAATGCGCCGCGATGAACGCTTTCCGCAATGCCGCCGCGAACGGCTTCTACAAGAATTGGACTAGACATTTCCAAGCCATAGCGGGAGCTAATTAGGAAGTCGAGGCAAATTTCTCAAAACGACCGGCGGTACGTTTTGGGAATAAAAAACAGGTGATCATTTTTCGCAGCAGCCCGGTGGCAGGAGATACAAAACTCCACTTGTTTACTGCCTTCACCATTGGTTTCGCCATAAAAACTACCATCGGGCATGATCATGGTGTAGCGCCAATCGCCACTTTCTGAATTAAAACCCGGTGCCATTTTCTCCATCAAAAATAATGGACCAGGATTTATTCCACCTGAATTCGTTACTGTGAAACTATCTTTCGCCAGCGCAGATCCAACTGGCAACTGCCCCGCCGCCTCATACCGGCTATAGGCTTTTGCTGTTTTATTGGCGTAATTGTTCACAAAACGTTGCCCATGGGTCGCACTGCGGTAGGGGCTGGAATTATATCGTTCCCATGCCTGATAGGTCTTTGCATGAACTTTATCAGACAGGCGGTAAGCATCTGCCATGGTCTTCATAAGCCCCGCATACACCTCCTCCGCCGTATCACCAGCAAGTTCCGCTGGATTGGGAGCCACAAAGTGTTCCTGCGTTTCGGCGCGTTGAGCCGTTTGACCCGCAAAAGCAACTGGAGAAAACATAAGAGATGGTATGGCCAGACTTGCGAGAATTCGTCTGATAGCAGGTAGGTAAGACCAAGTCATTTCAACCTCATTGCGGTTTCTACTACGCTTACAAGGTTGATACTGCGCTTTTCCCAGGTTTAGATGAAATCAATAAGGCTCACGTGCCTGCGATGACGCCGCGAGTTCTAGCCTCCTTCAAGGCGGGGAAAAATATAGACTTCGCTGTCTTCGCGAAGCGGCTCGTAGCCAGCGACACGATGCATCTGTCCATCAATGGCAACAGAAACACCGCGTTCAAGAACCGGAGCCAGACCTGGATGGGCTTTCCCAATCGCATCCAGCATCTGCTTCACATTTGAGGCTTCAACATGGATTTCGGCCTTGCCCTCAGCAGCGGGCTTGAGTGACCCCCACAGCATGACTTTGACCATCAAATGCCTCTTACTTGTTTTCGTCGATTGCCTTTAGCACACGCGGTGGTGACATTGGCAACTCAGTCAACCGGACACCGGCCGCAGCTGAAACCGAGTTTGCAATAGCGGCCAATGGCGGAACAATTGAAGTTTCCCCAACACCGCGCACACCATATGGGTGGCCCAGATTGGGCACTTCCACAATCTTTGTATCAATCATCGGTAAATCGGAAGCAACAGGAATGCGGTAATCCAGGAAGCCTGCATTTTGCAGGCGTCCGTCCTCACCATAGATGTATTCTTCGTTGATCGCCCACCCGATACCCTGGGCTGCCCCACCCTGGAACTGTCCTTCGACATATGCAGGGTGAACTGCTTTGCCTGCATCCTGGATAACCGTATACCGGGTAACCTGAACACGGCCGGTTTCCGGATCCACCTCAGAATCGACAATATGAGTGGCAAAGCTGGTCCCCGCGCCACTGGCATTAACCTCATGATGACCAGCAATGGGACCGCCCGTGCTTTCTGCACTCGCAGCAATTTCAGCCAGAGAAAGCGGTTCAAATTCGCCAGCATTTGCACCCGCCGGTTTTGCATGGCCTTCTTCCCAAACCACGGCATCGGGCGAAATATCCCACATTTTTGCCGCCCGTTCGCAAAGCTTGCCGATAGAATCACGTGCCGCCATGATAGTTGCCTTGCCGGACGCGAACGTTACGCGGCTTCCATCGGTCACGTCGTTATAACCAAGCGAACTGGTATCGGCGATGATCGCGCGAACTTGCTCATAACCAATGCCAAGCTCTTCCGCCGCCATCAGGCACATTGAAGCCCGTGAACCGCCGATATCCGGGGTGCCGACAGCCAGCGCGACTGTTCCATCGATATTAATGCTGAGCGATGTGCTGGTCTGACCACCGAAATTAAACCAGAATCCGCATGAAACCCCGCGTCCCTGATTTGGGCCAAGCGGCGCGCTATAGTGCGGATGCGCCTTCGCCTCTTCCAGAGTTTCCACCAGACCAACTTGCCTGAATTTTGGACCGTAAGAAGATTTCTCACCTTCACGTGCAGCATTTTTAATGCGGAATTCAATCGGATCCATTCCGATTTTTCCTGCCAATTCCTCAACAACGCTTTCAACGGAGAATGCAGCCATTGGCGCACCAGGAGCGCGATATGCGGCCTGCTTCGGGCGGTTGGTCACCACATCATAGCCAATTGTGCGAACGTTTTTGAGCACATAGCAGGCAAAAGAACACATGGCACCAAGGTCAGCAGGCGCACCGGCAAAAGCACCACCTTGATAGTTTAATTCAGATTCAGCTGCTGTAATTGTGCCGTCTTTCTTCGCGCCAATTTTGATGCGGCTAGACGTGCTTGATGTCGGACCTGACGCGCGAAACACTTCATTGCGGCTCATCACGACTTTCACCGGTCGCCCTGCTTTACGAGACAACGCAGCTGCTACCGGCTCAATGAACACCGTGGTTTTGCCGCCGAATCCGCCGCCAATTTCAGATGCGGTGACCCGCAGCCGCGATACATCAATGCCAAGCAGGGATGCGCATGTATTTCGCACCATGTAATGGCCCTGGGTGCAGCACCAAAGCTCGCCAGATCCGTCATTTGCGATGTTTGCCAGACAGGCATGAGGCTCAATATATCCTTGGTGAGTCGCTGCTGTCTTGAAATTGCGTTCTACAATCACGTCAGCTTCCGAGAATCCTTCTTCCACATCACCATGACCGAACTCATAACGTTGAGCGATATTGGAGGGCTTGGTCGGCTTCGGTTCCACACCTTCGGTGAAAATGTGATCATGCAGAACCGGCGCATCAGGTTTCATCGCCTCATCCACATCAGTAACGTGCGGCAAAACTTCATAATCCACTTCAATCAGTGCCAGCGCCCGGCGCGCCACGGATTGGCTAATTGCTGCAACTGCCGCCACAGCGTGGCCGTCATAAAGCGCCTTTTCGCGCGCCATTATGTTGTAAAGAACGTCCTGGTCTTCCGCATCTGCGTTAAAGTCATCTTTGGTAACAACCGCTTTCACACCAGAAAGAGCTTCAGCCTTAGACACATCAATTGAGCGGATGCGGGCATGGGCATGCGGGCTGCGAAGGATTTTTCCAACCAACATGCCTGGTGCCACCATATCAGCGCCAAATCGCGCCCGACCGGTAACTTTGTCTACACCATCCGGACGCAGGGGGCTGGTACCGACGACGTTGAATTTCTGTTTTTCTGGTTTGTTGGGTTTATCAAGCATGATCACGCCCCCCTCATGTCAGCTGCAGTATCCATGACCGCGCGAATAATCTTGTCATAACCAGTACATCTGCACAGGTTCCCAGCCAGCCAATAACGAACTTCGGTTTCTGTAGGGTCAGGGTTTTTCTCCAAAAGCGCTTTGGTGGCGATGAGAACTCCCGGTGTGCAGATGCCACATTGCAGGGCGGCATGCTCAAGAAACTTCGATTGCAAGGGATGTAGGTTTTCACCATCCGCCATGCCTTCAATGGTTTCCACTTCGCGGTCCTGCGCTTCGGCACCGAGTACCAGACAGGAACAAACAAGCCGACCATCAAGCATAACGCTACACGCACCGCAATCGCCTGACCCACAGCCTTCTTTGGCGCCGGTCAGACCTAATTTATCGCGCAATACATCGAGTAGAGTTTCATCGGTCTCGCAGAGATACTCGATTTCATCGCCATTGATTTTTGTTGAAACATGAACCTGGTGCATATCAACCTCCCGCCCGTTTCAGAGCAATTTGGGCCGCGCGACGCGCCATAACCCCGGAAATCTTTTTACGGAACTCTTTGGTGCCGCGTTTATCATCAATCGGTTTTGCAGCTGCAGACGCAGCAGCCGCAAGTTTTTCAAGAGCCGCAGCATCCACCTTGGTGCCTATCAACGCGGCAGCCGCCTCTTCCACCAACAGAACTTTCACCGCAACTGCGCCAAGAGTTACCCGCGCGTCGGTGCAAATTCCATCATCATCCAAGGTCAGGCTTACGCCTGCGCCAACAACAGCGATGTCCATTTCCGTACGTGGTATAAAGCGCAAATACGCATCACCTGAATGCTTCGGTTTGGCTGGCAAGAATACTGACTCGACGATTTCGCCGTTTTCCAGTGATGTTTTACCCGGGCCTGTTGCAATATCACCCACATCTGCATCGCGGCGGCGTCCATTTGGGCCAGAAATGCGCACGGTGGCGCTCGCTGCAACCATAGCCGGTACCGCATCTGCCGCCGGTGAGGCATTGCACAAATTACCAACCATTGTAGCGCGGCCTTGCACCTGGGTGGAGCCGATCAGATTGACCGCCTCAACAACACCGGGCCACATGGCGCTAACGCCTGCGTGCTCTTCCAACTCAGCACCGGAAACAACCGCGCCAATGCGATAACCGCCATCTTCTTCGACGATCTCATGTAGTGCTTCAATTCGTTTCAGATCAACAATCAGGTCAGGTTCAACAAATCCCGCCCGTAATTGCACCAAAAGATCGGTGCCGCCAGCCAGCACACGCGCGGTACCAGCTTCGCCAGCAAGCAGCGCAACGGCAGCCGTAACCGATTCAGGGGCCTCATAACGCATTTTAGAAAATACCTCCGCACAGACCGCATGTAGCCGCCTGTTTTATTTTGTATCGTTGTTCAATATGAGCAGGAAATCTGAAATATGATCAATGCGCAAGAGGCAAAAATAGAAATACTAATTGCGCTAAACCCCATCCACTGATTCAATCCATGGTTTGATGTCCACCAAAGGTGTTCCGTCCAGGCAATCAATAGCATCAATCGTGAGAAAACCGCTTTCAATATCCAGTCCCAGAAGGCGCACGCAGGCAAGGGCGATCGGGTTTGGTCGAACGGGGGTGCGCAGTGAAAAAACACCACTGGGTTCAGGACGGTGGCGCGGCGTTTGCACGATCAAATCGCGGCGCGCCTCATGCATCCAGTAAAGAAGTATCACTCGGTCAGTGTTTTCAAGTCCCGCAAGACCAGCACGCCAGGGTAAATTCACTTCCACACTGGCCTGTTCGCCCCGCTCGCGCGCCTGGCGCAGGTTCTTTGGGCATTCAGCCCGGCTTTTCCATGGACTGTGAATTTTGCCGATAAACACGACCCGGCCATCATCCGCAAAAACCGCGGGATCATCATCCAGCGCGATTTCGCCGGGGCGTTTTTCAAACTCTTGCATAAGTTGGTCCAGTAATTAGTCCAGATCCGTGGCCTTGAAATCAAATTCTTTGCGTTTTGCCCGCGCAATCATATCTTTTTGAACCGCTTCAGGTATTTGTTTTTCCAGTTCGCCAATTCGCGGGGCAAGTTCGGCGCACATGACGCCGAAATGGCAGGCCCGTTTGAGCAA
>CAJQND010000221.1 GCA_905479595.1 uncultured Hyphomicrobiales bacterium | reverse complement strand
GGTCAAGGTTGCTCTCCTCTGCTTGCAACCTTGATGAATCAGAAATTAGGTGATTTGGGAATCCTGAACGTCAACAGCCCCTAATTATCACGATAAAATAAATACACACCAAAGAACTACGAAGCAATTACTAAAAAACATCTTAATTGCCTGATTTTTCACTTGCCACAGTTTTCAGCCAGGTTTCAGCTAATGTATTTAGCTACATAGTTGATCTCGCCTATGCCGGTGGTTGAGTTCTTGTTCGCATTTGGATTGTGGGGGTCCCAGCGAAAGTGTGTTGCAAGTTTGAGGCCGTCATAACCATCATTGCCCGCGCAAACAGAGATTGCCCAGAAAACAGCCAAAACGATCAGAAAAACAATAAAAGGCTTCGGCCAGATACATGCAACCGGCACCCGTTCACACGCCATGTACGTTGGTCAGGGTCTGAAAGCTCTCGGATGGGTATAGAGACGCGCAGTGGTGGCAGAAGGAGGATTGGAATTGTCATAAATCAGATGAACCAGAGCATCTCTTAAATCAGACGGCCGCCTTTACAAGATGCATCGCATAACTAGAACTGCCAATCAAAAATTGCCATTTCACCCGGATACGAACTGGCTACTTGAGCGCGTGTGGCTTCCGTATAATAATCCCGGTAGTTAATATCTTTCGGTCGGTAGTGACCATGAGCGCGTTGCAATTCTATCTCCGGTTTCAGCCCCAGATGTGACAAGATTTTTCCCAAGTCATCAGAGAGTCGGTCGTAACGCCCTAGAAAATCAACCGCCACTTTTCCATCTATCGAATAAATATCGAAGTTAGTAAGTTTCGCTTCTGGCTCGTGAGTCAAATAATCATCGAAGTTCTGGTAACACTTCTTGCGAGCTTCCGAGCGGACAAACCAATGATAGTGCGACACCTGGCGATCATAAATATTCCGGTCAAACGCAAACTTAAAATAGTCATTCCACACTTTTTCGCCTACATAATCGCGAACTTGGTTCGCCTGCATATGGTCGTGATAATCAACCCATTTACGGCTTTTCATTGGAATGAACTTATTGAGCAATGGATAAGGGTCAAGAACGTGCGCTGAACGAATGTTGTTGTAAGCTCGGTGGCCACGTTGTTCGGTTTGTTTTGATCGCGCAAGGGGAGTAACAACATCGCTTGGTAAGATGTGGTCGAAAAGAAAAAGCTCCGTACTTGTACTGGCAGTTTTTTTAGTTTTTAGAAATATAAATTTATACTTATGAGAAATAATCATTCCAAGATTCCAAAACCAATATTCTTGCATAAATATTATAGTACTACTTATTATTGGTCTATTGATTCGAAATTCATTGGCACATTTATCTATTAATACTGTTGTTCAACTGATTACCGCATTGCCGACAATTGCAAACTCACTTGAAGGTCGCGAGGATTTCTGACACCTCCATTGTCCAAAATCTAACTGATATGGGTTCTTTAGCCGGCCTACACGCAAACGCCCGCACATCGGCGACCACGCTGGGAGGGCCAGAAAACGTTCAAGCGAACCAGTCTCTGTTTACCTAGTTGCGGTGTGTCGAGTTTGAAATTTTTGCGGCTATAGCGGCTGCGTTTCTGGTTGAAGTGATCATGATCGCAGTTTGTCCCTCACAATTACTTCAGGCCGACCAAAGTGTTTCATTGATTTCCTGAGGAACTTCAATGCCACTTTGCGATCTCAACGCTTCGTGACGTAACCTTCCAACACTGCGCATTCGTGCAGAAAATCTTCCACATTACGATGCGAAAGCGGGATGCGGACGTACGTCATCACTGCCAAACGGATGATCTCGCGGCGAGTTTTGAAATATCGGAAAGGGCTTTGTTTTGTTATGATCCGGCGTTGTGAGAACACCCTGCCCGGCTCCACGAAGTTTCGTCTGACAGTACTTTTTTCTTCCCTACCAAAAAAACATTGAACCTTTTGCAATCCCAGCGCGACCCAATTGATGAGAGCAGCGGTAAGGGACCACGCTCATGACATCAAATGGAGATAAAAAAATGTTCAAGAAATCAACACTTACAGTATTAACCGCACTGGTTGCAGGTACCGCTATCTTTGGAACAACAGGGGCAAGCGTTGCGAAAGAACCAGTCCGCGCAATCGGAAGCACCCAACCTGGGGCTGGCTACAGCCGGTATGACGAACTCGTCAAAGACATATATTTTCATGAAAACGTCGCCAACGATGCCCGCGTCCGAGTTATTGGCCATAAACAGCAAATCCGCCACCTGAACGCCCGAATCGAAGCTTTGGAAGAAGAAGCCAAGGATCCAAACAAAGCAAGCTTGGCAAGCGCGTTGACAAAAGCGGCGAATGCATTTCGCGGACTTGTAAAAGATATCGAAAGATCGGTCGCCGAAGACACTGTTCTCTTTCTGGACTCACTGGATGACCGTGATACCGCCGAGAAGACGTTAAAAGAAGAAGGTTATTATTTTGAGCGTAACCCATGGCCCTCAATCATTGTTAACCGTGCACCGTCTTACTCTTTATGGGAACCTAAGGAGAAGCCTGTTTCTCCCAGCCATTTGACGACTGGCAACCAGATGCAAACAACATTGCCCGCACCAGTTCAAACCGAAACACCTCAAGCTGAATTCGAGCCTGTCAAAACCGAAGACGCGGTCGAAGGCCCGAAACTCAATATTGGCATCGGCTTTGGCTACCCGCATAACTACATTCATGACTATTATCCGGAACAAATTTTTGAACCGCATCCAGTACACGTCGAACACAACCCACCAGCGCATAGTGTGCCCCATGAAACGGCTGAAACCTCCGTACCAAGTGAGCATGGGGAAGTTGAGCCTGCACTTACCCGTGATCACGGCTTGGAAAAAACAGCCGAACGCAAAGCTGCCGCCAGAAAGAAGGCAAAGAAGGCGCAGGCCCGCAAAATCCGTAATTCCAAGTTGCAGAAAAAGCGCCATGCGAAGAAAAACAAGCTGCGCAAAAACCGTAAGCTGCGCAACAGTCGCAAACTGAAGAAGAACCGTAAGTTGCGCAACAGTCGCAAACTGAAGAAGAACCGCAAGTTGCGCAACAGCCGCAAGCTGCGCAAAAACCGCAAACTTCGCAATAGCCGCAAGCTGCGCAAAAACCGCAAACTGCGTACTGCTCGGGTCAATAAACGCGCATTCCGTGCAAACAGCCGGCGCCAGGTGCAACGGTCCCGTCGCATGGGAGGCAATCAGCGGATCAGGCGTTCAAGAAAAACACGCAGGTAAGATAAAGATCATTATCAAGAAAAGACTGATCTAAACGAAAACCGGCTCCCATCCATGGGAACCGGTTTTTTGCTGACTGTATGCGTCATGCCATGCGCATCAACGCGCCGCGGAAATGTCTATTCAATCGCCTTTGTTTCAACGGAAGCAGGCGACACGTCAGCTGAAGGAAACTGTTCCGGGTCCTTCGGCAGCATGTCGGCGGTAATCACATCATAGGCATTTAGCAGTCCAAAGCCGAATTTTGAATCTCGACCTTTATCCCCGAGGTCGCGGGCAGTGACCGCCAGGTAGTCAATCGCAGACTCTGTATCCAGTTGAGGTTGCTGATGGATAAGCAATGCAAGCGCTCCGCTTACATATCCAGTTGCCGCAGACGTTCCCGACATCATGCCAAAACTTTTCTTTCGACGCGCCACCATAACATCAACACCGGGCGCGGCGACCGTTACATATTCTCCTCGATTGGCATGCTTATACAGGCGATCTTTCGCATCGGTCGCGGTGACCGCAATTACTTCTGGATAGGCCGCTGGGTAGGCAGGCGGAGCCTTCGATCCCAGATTTCCGGCTGCTGCAACAGATATGACGCCTTGTTTGTACGCCGCTGACAAAACGGCATGAAAAGCCGGATCGCGGGCACCGGAAAAGCTCATGTTCAAAACTCGTGCGTATTTGCCAACCGCCCAATCAACGCTGCGCAAAATATCGAAAGTTTCCGCCACGGAAGGTCCACGCTTCTTGTCTTTGGCAAATACAATGGCAGAAAGAATCTGCGCATCAGGTGCAATCCCGATCATGCCTTTGCGGGCACCAATTATGCTGGTTATTCCGGTTCCATGGGAATAGTCCTTGCGTCCGCGTTTTGCCGTTGCGTCAAACTGATCGATCACCGCAGCCGACAAGGCCGGATGCGATGTGGTCACCCCGCTATCAATCACCGCGATAATTGCGCCTTGCCCACGGTTCATTTCATGGGCTTTTTGGATGTCCAGTTTATCAATTGCATATTGTACTGCTGCACCTGCGGCCAGTTGATAGAGATAATTTGGCTGGGCAGATATGACCCGCGGATCATTGGCCAGCTCGAGCGCGCGGAGTGCGGACATCCTGCGCTTGATGGCAAATTTCACCACCCGGCTGTCAATAAGCTGAATCTCCGCATCCCCCAGAATCTGCAAACCGAAATCTGCCGCAACATCGTTGATGATTTCGTCCGGCATTCCTGACAGGAACACGCCCAGAATGTGTTTGCTGCGATATTTAGGCACAATTGGCACCGCCGCTTTTGCAGCCGTCTTTTTTGTCTTTTTCTTGGTTTTCTTTCGGGCCTTCTTCTTTTTCTTGTTGGTTTTTTTAGTCGCTTTTTTCTTCTTTTTCTTCTTCTTCGACTGGTTAATCAGGGTATTCACGCCGACCCCAACCCCGATACCAACCCAGCCGTTTCCACCGCCAGAATTGCCCTTCGGGTTGGCTTCGACATCGCTTGCCCAATAGGTTGCGGCAGCAAAACAAATCACCAAAGCAGATGCGTAAATCCGGCACCTGCGGTTGACAGTGTCAAAAGCTGATAGAATTTTCATAGTGCTGGCTCCATTCTAGAAACGTTGTTTCGCTGGATTCCGGCCAGTC
>CAJQND010000220.1 GCA_905479595.1 uncultured Hyphomicrobiales bacterium | reverse complement strand
GGGTGCTGTCGACGATATGCAGGTGCAGTTACTAAAAGCTGGCGGCAAGGCTTATACAGCATCCATCTCAGCCCGGGTTATCGAATTTAGAGACCGCAAAGTGGTCGTATCCAGCTCGCTTGATTTGACCGATCGCATGGCCGCACAAGAGGAGTTAAAGCGCGCCGGAGATCTGTTGACCGATGCGGTGGAATCCCTTTCAGAAGGCTTCGCACTTTACGATTCCGACCAGAAACTGGTGATGTGCAACCAACAGTTCAAGGAAATGAACGGCCCAACCCAAGATATTCTGAAACCGGGAATGAAGCTCACAGACTATCTCAAAACCGGTGTAAAACGCGGCCAGTTCAACGATGCGGTTGGCTGTGAAGAAGAATGGCTGAAAGCTCGCAAGAGTGGCTACAGAACCAGCAATACAGGTTTTGAATTCGCCCAGTCGGATGGCCGATGGTATTCGGCTTCGAATACAATGACCCGTGAAGGCGGGTTTGTAGTAACCCGCGTCGATATCACCGATCGCAAAAAGGCAGAAGCAACCCGCCGTGAAGCTAACGCCATTGTGCGCGAAGTGGTGGACGCCTGTCCGGTTGCGTTGGAAATGCAATATTTGCCGGATGGTGAGTTTATTTTCCGTAGCCCCGAGGCCGTTGAATTACTTGGTGGAAATGAGAATCCTACACATAACTTTGTCTTCCCCGATGACCGCGCGCAGTTGTTACGCCTCATTGAGCGCGATGGCGAAGTGATGGACTGCCGTGTTCATTTGAAACACGCCGACGGCTCGAAGTTTTGGGCTTCAGTATCCGCACGCACCACCTCCTTCCGCGACAGGTTAGTGGCTGTATCGACCGTGTATGACTTAACTGAGAGAGAGGAGTTGGAAGCGGAGCGTAACCGTGCTGGCGACCGCTTGAGCGATGCAATTGAATCTTTGTCGCAAGGGTTTGCTCTCTATGGCCCTGATGACAAGCTGGTAATGTGTAATCACCGTTATGAGGAAATGCACCATGTTTGCGCTGATGCCTTGAAGCCCGGCGTAAACTGGTTTGATTTTTTACGCGTCGCTGCTGAACGAAAACAGTTTCCTGTTCCTGAGGACGGCATTGAAGCCTGGCTGGAAGAGCGCGCTAAAGATCGCAGTGAGTATCGCAAAAGCGAATTCCAGCATACAGATGGCAAATGGTACTTCGTTTCAACCAGTCCGACCCGGGAAGGCGGGTTTGTTGTTACCCGGTCCGATATTACCGACCGGAAAAAAATGGAGGAAACCCAGCGCGAGGCGGATGCGGTGGTGCGACAAGTCCTGGAAGCCTGCCCGGTGATGATTATGATGAACCGGGTCGATTCAGGAGAAGTCATCTATGGTACGCCTGCGACGGAAGATCTCTTTGGCAAAGTAGATTCTGTACAAAGTTTCTATGCCAACCTTGAAGATCGAACCAGATATCTCAATAAAATGCTTAAAGACGGCATCGTGGAAGATTTTGAATATGACGCCAAACGGCCAGATGGCGAAATCTTTCCAGCATCCGTTTCTGGTCGGCTCATAGATTATCAGGGCGAGCCGGTAATTGTGTCCCACACCTATGATCTCACCGACCGAAATACCATGTTAAATGAGCTTTCTCGCCAACGTGAAATTTTACATCAAAGCGAAAAACTCAGTGCATTAGGTGAGTTGTTGGCTGGTATTGCCCATGAACTGAATAATCCTCTTTCGGTGGTGGTGGGGCAATCGCTGCTTCTACAAGAAACAACAACTGACCCGCAAACGGTGAAGCGAGCCGAAAAAATCGGCAATGCTGCAGACAGATGCGCCCGTATTGTGAAAACTTTTCTGGCGATGGCCCGCCAGCAGCCTGCCCAAACAACAAATTTCGATATCAACGAAGTGGTTGAATCTTCTCTGGAAGTTGCCGGTTATGCCTTGCGATCTGCCGATATTGATCTCACTCTGAATCTCGCCGCAAATCTTCCTGCGGTTTGGGGGGATGGCGACCAACTCAGCCAGGTCATGATCAATCTGATTATAAACGCCGAGCAGGCGCTCCAGGGTTGGGACGGGCGCCGGAAAATTAAAATAGTTTCCAGGTTTGATTCACGATCAAAAGAAATTGTGGTGAAAGTTGCCGATACAGGCCCAGGTATTTCCCCGGCCATGCGCTCAAGGGTATTTGAACCCTTCTTCACCACAAAAGAGATTGGCAAAGGCACCGGAATCGGGCTCGCTTTTTGCCACAGGATTATCGAAACACATGGAGGGTCAATACGTGCGGCAGCAAACCCGGGTGGAGGGTCGATCTTTTTCATCCGCCTGCCTGCATCAGGTCAACATGATGACCCCGATTTGCCTGAGGCCGTTGATGATCAAAAAACCTCCAGATTGGCGATCTTGGTCATCGATGATGAAAGCGACGTCAGTGACTTTATAGCCGAGGTTTTGCGCAATGATGGGCATGATGTTACGATTGCAAATTCAGGAAGCGAAGCTTTGCAACATCTAAAGCGTCGTGCTTTTTCGGTTATCTTGAGCGATTTGAAAATGCCCAATCTGGATGGACCGAGCCTTTTTGAGGAAATGAAAGTCCACCATGCCGGGCTTGTCGAGCGATTAGGATTTATATCTGGCGACACCATGAGTGCGAAAGCGCGCACGTTCCTGTCGGCATCACAGCGGCCATTTTTAGATAAACCGATCCGGCCAGCAGAACTCCGTGAAATAGTTGCAGAGCTTGTTCAAAACCAAACCTGATTTACTGCGCAATGCTTTGCAATTTCGGCAACATTGCGATTTAGTGGAAACTTGTTTGCTGGGGGAACGCATCATGCCGGTAGGTAACCGCATAATTATCTGTGATGACGAGCCGGATATTCGCGAGATGGTCGCGGAATATCTGGAGCGACAGGGTTTTTCAGTGTCCACTGCCGAAGATGGCATTGCTCTTCGCAGTTTAGTAGACGAATTTGAGCCCGCCGTTGTGGTGCTTGACATAAACATGCCGGGCGAAGACGGGTTATCTCTCGCCAGATTTTTGCGCGAACGTGGGGATACGGCAATTATTATGCTGACCGCATCCGGTGACGTCGTCGACCGGATTGTCGGGCTTGAAATGGGTGCGGATGACTACATGGCGAAACCCGTCGATCTGCGGGAGTTGCTCGCTCGCATCAAGGCAGTTTTACGACGGGTTTCTGCGCCGATCAGTAAACCTACCGTCAATTCCATTGGCACCACAGTAATGTTTGGAAAGTGCTCGTTTAATCCAGAAACGCATAAACTGCTTGATCAAGAGCAAAAAGAAATCCCGATCACTGCAATGGAGTTCAGCCTCTTGAAGGTTTTTTGCGACCATGCGGGTAGAGTGCTTAACCGCGACCAGTTGCTGGAACTTGCTCATGATCGCGACTGGGACCCGTTCGACCGCAGCATCGACATTAGAATCTCTAGATTGCGTAAAAAGATCGAAACTGATCCAACAAAACCGCAGGTAATTAAAACCGTGCGCGGTATTGGCTACATCTATTCGCCAGCCGAATAGGCTTGATACGTTCGTAAACTCCAAAAGAAAAATACGATTCTCAACAAAAGCCCAGCGATCCATTCTTGGTGCTGAAACGTATACAGGTTGATTACATTTAATGATTTCGATCTGCAAAGAATTCAGTCCAAAGAAAGCTCCAAAATGCCCCGCCAAAGCGTCGCCGTCATAGGTTCCGGAATTTCCGGTCTTTCTGCAGCCTGGCTTTTGTCACGATCGCAAGATGTAACTTTATTCGAAGCCTCATCGAAACCTGGCGGCCATGCTAACACGGTAGAAATAACAACCCCGGAGGCCATATGTCCGGTTGATACCGGATTCATTGTTTACAACGAGGTTACCTACCCAAACCTGACCGCACTTTTCCGCTACCTTGGCGTCACAGCGCAACCTTCATCTATGACGTTTTCGGCATCATTTGATAATGGAAGTTATGAATACTCAGCCAGCCGGGCAACTGGTCTGTTTGCGCAAAAAGCAAACTTGCTCAACCACACACATTGGCTGATGATCGCCGATATCGTCCGCTTTTTTCGAAATTCTCCAGCAGATGTTGCCGATCGCGATGATAGCTACACGCTCGCACAATTACTCGATGACGGTGGCTACTCAGGTGCATTTACTGCCAAGCACATCGTACCCATGGGGGCTTGTATTTGGTCGATGCCTCTTTGTAACGTTCTCGAAATGCCTGCTCGCACGTTTGTCGATTTTTTTGAAAATCACGGTCTTTTACAAATCTCCAAACGACCGCCCTGGCGCACAGTTAATGGCGGATCACAAGAATACGTTCGAGCGATTTTAGAAGACTCGAAACTCGAGCTGCATCTGAACAAACCTATCGAGCGCCTTCGCCGGTCTAGCCACGGGGTTCGTATTACATCTCGCACAGGCGAAGAATTCGATTTCAATCACGCGGTTTTGGCGTGCCACAGTGACCAGGCACTTGCCCTGCTCGACGACCCAGATGAAGACGAAAGAAAACTACTTGGTGCCATTCGTTATGCCCCCAACCGCGCGGTACTGCACACAGATCCAGCTTTGATGCCAAAACGGCGTAATGCATGGGCAAGTTGGAACTATCTGCAAAACGGTCAGCAAAGTGAGGGCAATCTCGCTTTGACTTATTGGATGAACGCCCTGCAAAACCTGCCAACAGAAACTGACGTCTTCGTAACCTTGAATCCACCAACTGACATCTCTCCAGACAAAGTAATTGATACGTTCTCTTACACCCATCCAATCTTTGACCAGAATGCCTTGCGGGCTCAAAAGCAGATATGGCGCCTTCAGGGGCAGCGAAAAACATGGTATTGCGGGGCCTGGTGTGGTTCTGGATTTCATGAAGACGGACTTCAGGCGGGATTGGCTGTCGCCGAACAACTCGGTGGCATTTCGCGTCCGTGGCAAATTGACAATCCATCAAGCCGGATTTTCATTGACCAGGAACAAAAACCTGGGCGGCATGTTGAGGCTGCAGAATGACGCGATCTGACGCCTACGTATATAGCGGTAACCTTGTTCACAAACGCTTGCGTCCGGTAAAGCACGAATTACGGTACAGAGTTTTTTCACTCCTGCTCGACGTCAAGAAGATAGACCAAACAGCCAATCGCTTACGACTGTTTTCATATAATCGTTTTAACCTGTTTTCTTTTTATGATAGCGACCACGGCCCGGGTGATGGAGCATCAATTTTGCAGCATGTCGATGCATTGCTTCGCGCTGCAGGTGTCAATCAACCTGTGCACAAGGTTCTTATGCTTTGTTATCCTCGCGTTCTTGGATACGGTTTCAATCCGCTTACCACCTATTACGCAATGAACAAATCTGGTGGTCTAGAGATCGCTATTTATGAAGTGAACAACACATTTGGTGAGCGCAAAACATATGTTGTTCCCGTTTCCCCTGGCGAGCAAAGTAACGGGGTCATCGCACAGACTTGTCCTAAGCAGCTTTATGTTTCGCCATTCAATTCTGGAGATGGAGAATACAGCTTTCGTATTTCCCCGCCGGGAGATCGTTTAATCCTCGGCGTGAGTTTGCGCACCTCAAATGGACCGTTGCTGAAAACCTATTTCACTGGAGAGCGGAAAGCGCTTACGGACCAGTTTTTGCTTACCGCATTCATCAAGCGGCCGTTGCAATCAATGAAAGTGACGGCTGCCATTCACCTGGAAGCCTTCAGATTATGGCGCAAGGGCCTCAAACTCGTTAAGCGCCCTGCTCCGCCAGCTGAACCAGTTTCTATATTCCAACCCACCCGAAACAGTGGAAAAAAATCCGCATGAGTAATTATCTGGGTGGCGATACTGCTATATCCCGGCAGAAAACGTCCACATTTGCAAAACTGATAGAGCGCGCAGGGCGGTCACTTCTTCCTGTTGATGTTGCAGGCTCTCTGACAATCATTTTTCCAAATGGCCAGTGTACCCATCTTGGCCAAGCGAATGCCCACCCGCATGCCGTGCTTAAACTGAACTCATACAAAGTCATCCGCCGCGCAATTCAGCGGGCCTCAATCGGGTTTGCAGAAAGCTACATAGCCGGTGAAATCGATACTCCGGACCCCGTGGCACTGATCCGGTTTTTCATTGAAAACAGAATTCGAATGATGGCCAGTTCAAAAGTCCGGGCACTTTTCAAAGTACGCGCAAGCGACAAATTCTGGCACCGAACACGGCGCAATTCTCCCGCCCGATCAAAAGACAATATTGAAGCCCATTACGATTTGGGTAACGACTTCTACAAGGCATGGCTTGATAAAAGCATGACCTATTCTTCGGCTCTCTTTGCCGAGCAAACACAATCCCTTCATGAAGCTCAAGCGAAAAAATACCAAACCGTTTATGATGCCCTGGGCATTCAAGGTTCTGGGAAAATCCTTGAAATTGGCTGTGGGTGGGGTGGGTTCGCGGCGCATGTGGCCGCTAATTCCAAAGCACATGTGACCGGCATCACTTTATCAAAGGAGCAGCTCGTCTTTGCTCGCAATCGGATTGGGCGGGAGCGTGCAAAGTTCCAGCTCCTGGATTATCGCTTAACCCAGGGCCAATATGATGCAATTGCATCAATTGAAATGATTGAGGCGGTTGGACAGGAGCATTGGGCCGAATATTTCAACATTCTCCACGACCGACTTAAGCCTGGTGCGTCTGCGGTCATACAGGCAATCACGATTGCGGATAGCCAATTTGAATCTTACCGGCACAACGTTGATTTTATCCAGCGTTACATTTTTCCAGGCGGAATGCTGCCATCAAAAACTGTGCTCACTAGCCAAGCAGCCCAAGTTGGATTGGAATTTGAAACCTGTATTGAATTCGGGGCTGATTATGCGCGGACCTTGGCGATCTGGCGCAATCAATTCAATGCAAATTGGCACGAGATATCCGCGCTCGGTTTTGATGAGCGATTTTACCGTATGTGGAACTATTATCTGGCTTATTGTGAAGCAGGATTTGCCGCTGGTGTAATTGATGTCGGAATTTACAAACTCACGCGACCAATGGAAAACGCATAGTCAGATTTGACCCTCGCGGACTCTTAGCGGCGCTTTAAGCATTCGAAACAATCCAGCCAACACAGGTAATTTTTCATAAATTTCTGAAGCTGCATCCCAATAATCGAAGTGGGCATCGACTTTTGCCTGATTATTTAAATGCAGGCGACTCATTCCTTGAAAATTTATACGACCTGTCCATTTGTTGTCCGCGCTAAATGTCCAATGGGCAAAGACAAGTTGGTTCTCGACGTCGGTCATATGATGATGAATATCGAATGAGACATCCGGTAGTTTTTCAAACATCTCAGAAAATATTGACCGCATGGCCAGTTTCCCTCGCGTGTGGTTGAAAGGGTCGAGGAATTCGACATCTTCATCGACAAGCAGGAAAAATGCGTCTTGTTCGCGCGGTGAAAGAGACTGAAGAGCATCCAAATAACGTTGTGCAGCACTCGTGAACATTTCTGTTGTCATTTTTTGAGCATCCACTTCTGTGTGATTGCGAAATAGAGCGTGTAGGGCAAAACACGCATGAACTTGAGAATGGCCACAAAGCGACGCGGGTACGCAATCTCAAACTTTCCGGTCATTAATCCTGCGATTGTTCGCCGGCTCGCGTCATCTGCAGTCATGATGAACGGCATGGGGAAATCATTCTTCGCTGTCATCGGCGTTTCAACAAAACCCGGATTTACAACACTTATCTGTATTCCCGATTTCCGCAATTCCGGGTAGATCGATTCAGAAAAATTGATCAGCGCCGCCTTTGTTGCCCCATATGCGGCCGATGCAGGCAAGCCCCGATACCCGGCAAGGGAAGCCACAACGGCGATCTGGCCCGATTTCTGTTTGCGCATGCCTGGCGACACAGCCAGAACCCCATCCACGGCACCATGAAAATTCACAGCCATGACCCTGCGGATGCCATCGGGGTTTAACTCTGCCAACCCTACAGGCTCATAGGTGCCCGCGTTGAAAATCGCCAGATCAAGTGAACCCAAATCCGTTTCGATCTCCTGCGCAGTTTTCGAAAGCGCCTCAGAATCAGTTACATCAAGTGGATAGGCGCGAATAGTTGGATAGTCCGCAGCAAGTACTGCCAGTTTATCGCTGGAACGGGCGGATGCCGCAACCAATACACCTTGGCTTGCAAGCTCTATTGCGAGAGCGCGACCGAGCCCGCTACTTGCGCCCGTTATCCAGGCTGTGCGCCATTTTTCCCGGCACATCATGGCGAATAGTTAGAGCCCGATGAGAGGTTGCAACGCACGGCTCAATACGCCTTTGAACCGCAACGGGCCATCTATCGCAACCAGGCAGATGCACTCCTCGCTGCCACCGATCATTGGAGCGTGTGTTGCATCATCATCAAGTTCTGAGATATCGCCGGGTCCAAAAGTACCAAAATCATCCGTAAAATGGCCTCGAAGTACCAGGGTAGTTTCGCTACCAGAATGACTATGTTCCGGCACACTCTTGCCCGCTGCAATCCGAAACAGCTTCAAACTTCCTGTTGCCGTTTTTGACAAGGGAATATCATAAATTGAAACGCCAGGCACTGCACGCTTCCAAGCAATGTCCCTAATGTTGCCACCCAAATACCTACTAAGCACGGCTGGGATACCATCTTCTCTTGCTGGCGGCTGTTCTGGGGCTTCGGACAGGTCGGGTTTGCTCAACTCATCATCGTCGAGTTTCTCCAACACGTTGTTGAACGCGTCCGCATCAAGCGTTGAGGGTTCAATTTCATCTAAAACCACCGCGCCGAGCTGTTCGGCAACGCGTTGTTTGTCACGGCATTCCGGACACATGGCCAAATGCGATGCGATAACCACACGAATCGCTTCATCGGGCGTACCAGCGGCAAAAGCAATGAGGGTTGCGTCGTCCAGGTGATGAGACATACTCATAACGCTCCCTCCAATCCAGTTCGCAGTTTTCGGTAGGCAAGACGCATGCGCGATTTAACCGTACCAAGCGGCAACTCAAGCTGGTCGGCAATCTCACTTTGGGTCATGTCGTCGATATAGGACATATGAATGATCTGTCTTTGCTCTTCCGGCAGGTTCTGCAGTGCATCGCGAACTTTAACTTGCTGCTGCATTTGCATGACCTGATCGTCGCTGCCAGGATCATCTGAAGGCGCATCATAGTCGGCCAGATCGGTGAATTGCTGGGAAGATTCTCTGCGAATCCGGTCAATCCGCAAATTTCGTGCGATTGTGAAGATCCAGGTAGTAACAGTGCCTTTTTCCGTCGAGTAAAGCTGGGCTTTGCGCCAAACGGTAAGCATTGTCTCTTGAACGAGTTCTTCAGCCAGAGGCTGGTCAGCACCTTTTCGGATCATAAAGCTCTTTAGCCGAGGTCCAAAGTGTTGAAAGACTTCGCCGAACGCTTCGCGATCCTGATTCTCAGATATCCTTGCCAGATTAACCGCCATTGCAACCTGAATTCCAGGTGCCCTTTGCGGGATTTGGCTTTCTTTCATTTGTACTACCGCATTTTGCATGCTTTGACCCCGTTGCGTGAAGCTCAAGGATCAAAACGTTAAGAAACAGCCAGCGGATTACCCGCTACCAACGAAAGTGAAAATATTTATAAGGAATTTCATTAAAAAATATGGGTCATGACTAGCTGAGGGGTTTTTCCCGGCAGATTTTCAATATGACCCTGCCGATATTTCTGCACCTGAGATTATAGCGGAACTCCGTTTCCTTCAAGTGCAGC
>CAJQND010000219.1 GCA_905479595.1 uncultured Hyphomicrobiales bacterium | reverse complement strand
CGCTACTCCGGACGCCAATTCAATTGGTGTCTGGAGAACATGTCGTATACCTTCAATTTAGCCAAGCTTAGAAAACTCGAATGCGAAATAATTGTACCTTATTGCGTACCGCCTTGGTGGCAGCAACTATAGGCAGCGTGTTCCTCTTTCTTGGGGCAGATGATGTCTACTCTGAGGGGGACGAACTTACCGAGATGGGGCTACCTCCAGACATAGGACGCGACGAAGTCGCTGCCTATTGTGACGCCTGTCATTCACTAAAGCTTGTTGTTCAACAGGGGCTTTCCAGAGCTGCATGGGAAGAGACAATTGAATGGATGGTGGAAGAGCAGGAGATGGAGCCTTTGGAATCCGACGATTACAAGCTTGTGCTGGACTATCTTGCAAAACATGTAAGCATTGAAGTAAGGCTCAAGAAGCGCACTCAATGAAGCCCGAAGAGATGCCGACATCCCAACTAGCATAGACCCATTTGGGCACTGTCAACTTAGCGAACAGCAGACGAGTAAAGCTTGGGTGGGTCTGATCTTCATGTAGCAGCAGTCGCCAGAACCCATGCGCTCATCGTATAGCTTCAGGACTAACGAATTAGATCTAGGCTATCCGGATGTGCGTAACCCTGAGTAAATGTTAAAATGAGACAAAGATTAGCGAACATACAATATGAGACATCAGCATAACCTCGATTTTGGCTAAACCTCAATAAAAAACTGTTGATTTTGTTGTGTAAAATTTACCAATATCCAATAAAAACTGAGTTATGCTGAGGTCGATCTGTATCAACTATTTTGAATAGCGCGGCGAAGACGGCGCATCAATGTGTCACGTGAACGCTTGTCCGCGGCGCTTTCAAAAGCTTCTCTCAAATCTATTTGGAACTGCGCCAGATCATTATGCCAATCCAGGCCGGAAAGCTCGTTTGGTTGCACTCGTGCATCTTCAGATTGTAATAAAATAGATTGCTTGTGCATGGGCAACTTAACTTCATCATCAATAGCAGGAACGACTATTGATTCTTTGTCAAACCCGACATCCACTAGAGACTCTCGCAACGCGAGAGCCTGATTTTCCTCGCCATGTACAAGAAAAACTCCGCGGGCTATAGGCTTCCGATCGAGAAGCCATTCTTTGAGCTCAACTCGGTCCGCATGCCCAGAATATGTTTCTATTTGACGTATTCGAGCGTGCACCTGGATAGGCTTGCCTTGAATGGTCACTTTTTTCTTACCGTCTAAGAGCAAACGTCCCAGTGTTCCTTCGGCCTGAAACCCAACAATAAGGACAGTTGCCTTTGGATTCCACAAATGGTGCTTAAGATGATGACGAATGCGCCCAGCTTCGCACATACCACTTGCCGCCATTATAATCGCCCCACCGCTAATACGATGAATTGCTTTGCTCTCTTCTGCGGTTTCGGTGAAATGAAAATTGGGATTACCCAATAAGTCCGGGCTTTCTTCGAACCCTTCCAATTCTCCGGCGTGCTCTTGAAACACTCCAGTCGCTCTAATGGCCAGCGGTGAATCCAAAAAAATTGGCACAGTTGGAATGGCCGAATTGTTCTGCAACAAAGTTAGATCAGCAAGCAGTTCCTGGCTGCGTTCAACGGCAAATGACGGAATCAACATAATACCGTCATTTGCAAGGGCTGCGTTGACTTCGCGCGCTAATAGCGCTCTTCGTTTCGTCCCATTGGCACGGACTCTGCTGCGGTTGCCATATGTGGATTCGCAAACAACATAGTCAAAATCCGACGAAGCTTCCGGGTCAGGGTGAAACAGTTTATGATCAGGACCAATATCGCCC
The DNA here is from genome assembly GCA_905479595.1 of uncultured Hyphomicrobiales bacterium. GTDB lineage: Bacteria > Pseudomonadota > Alphaproteobacteria > Rhizobiales > CAJQND01 > CAJQND01. The sequence goes on along the minus strand of CAJQND010000219.1, from coordinate 6,484 downwards.
GAAAATAAAACCCGCAAAACGTCGCTTTGGGAATCTGGAACATCAATTTCAAGCTCGATTGATGCCGATCCCAATATGTGCCCTGCATTCCAGAAGCGAACTCGAACCCCTAGCTTTGTTTCCGTCCAGGTTTCATATTCAATTGCCTGAAATTTTCGTTGGCATTTTTCCGCTTCATCTTGGGTATAGATTGGAAGAACTGCAGGCTTTCCGCGACGTGCGTTGCGTTGATTAAGATGTCTAACTTCCATTTCCTGAATGTATCCACTATCCGGTAGCATAAACGACAAGAGATCGCGCGTTCCCGCGGTCATATATACTGGCCCGGAGAATCCAGCCTTATAGAGCTTTGGTAGCAGTCCAGCATGATCAATATGCGCATGCGTCAGGAGTACGAAATCGATCGCTATTGGGTCAAATGGGAAAGGTTCATAGTTCAACTGTTTGATTGTCTTTGTCCCCTGAAACAAGCCACAGTCAATAAGGAAATTATACTTTTTTGTACGAACCCGAAAACAGGAACCAGTTACAGTTTTTGCTGCTCCGCAAAACTTAATTGAAACACTCATTGAGTACCCTTCATCGAAAACGAGGCTTCAAAAACCACTCCACAGCTAAGTTGACAGTGCCAACATCAGTGTCAGCTCTGCTCTTCGAGGCGATCAGTTGCGGGAGGCGGATTGCGAGACAGGGCCGCAATATCTGCATGCATCTCATTCGTCATTTCGAAGCCTGCTGCGTCCAATGACGGCCCGAGTTGTTTTAGGTTGCGGGCTCCGACAATCGGGCAAGTTACCGCAGGATGCGCAGCAGCCCATGCGACGGCCAGGGTAACAGGATGGACGCCCTTGTTTTTTGCATAGGTGAAAAATGCGTCCGCCACGTCAAACGTCCAATCCTCACCATATCTACGAGTATACTCTTCGTTGACCATCAACCGAGCGTTCCCGGGCCTCTGGCCCTTAATATATTTACCACTGAGTAGGCCGCCGCCAACGGGAGAGTAACTGATCACACCGAGCTTTTCGGCGAGCGCGAGTGGAAAAATCTCTACTTCGGCCTGACGTTTCACAAGGGAGTACATCGGCTGAATTACGTCAAAACGCGGCCAAGTATTTTTCTCCGATATCCCGATTCCTTTAGCTATCTGCCAGGCGGCGAAGTTGCTGGCCCCCAAGTATAGGATTTTGCCATCTGCAACCAGCTTCTCTAGTGCCCGCAATGTTTCCTCAAGGGGTACAGCTGGGTCCCACCGGTGCATGAAGAGAATGTCCAAGCGGTCTGTGCCGATGCGCTGCAGACTTGCTTCGACTGCGTGCAGGATATGTCTACGATTACCGCCACCATCGTTGATGTCATCAGACATAGGTACAAAACATTTCGATGTGATAACCAACTCGTCACGGCTCTTTCCCATGAGCTTGCCAAGTATAGCTTCGGCCTTCCCCCTAGAGTACCCATCCGCGCAGTCGAAGAAATTGATGCCGAGATCACGACAGGCGTTGAACATCCGAGAGGATTCAACCTCGTCGGCATCACCGCCGAAGGACATGGTCCCGAAGCACAACTTCGATACTTTTATTCCCGTGCTACCGAGTTGATTGAATTTCATAAAGTGGTTTCCCTGCACTTTTTGAGCGACCCACACTAAGTAGTCCGAGTTGAATGTTAGTGCATGGTTGGCGTTTGGTCTATCGCTACGATAGTTTCCGACGCTCAACCTTGCAGATCAAATACCGGAGCATTCCAGCCCACGAGGCTATCGCAGAGTAACCTCGTCCGACTAACGCTTCCGCATCAACATGCCGGATAGTCGTCTGCTAAGCCGCCTTGTCTCAAGTCAAAAACCTCTTGCTTTCCAAGGGGCGTCCATAGGTGAACACCGAATGCCGTCCTAAACCTGACTTAGATCAAGGCCAAATATGGCAGAATGCGCAGGATGGCACTGTCACTGAACGTCTCAATTGTCGACGGAGCGCGCGAAAAGATGCCTGAAACTGGGCAATCCATCGAACCAATGCCGCCACAAGCACAGTCAGTAGTTGGCACTGTTCTTGCGGTCCGCGGCGCTGTCGTTGACGTTCAATTTCCGCATGACCTCCCCCCAATCAATGCCGCACTTCACGTGGAATGGGATCACTCGACGTCTCTTGATCTCGAAGTCCACAGTCATCTGGACCTGAACACCCTGCGCGCGGTGGCTTTTCAATCCACGGCGGGACTGTCTCGTGGCGTCTCGGTAAAAATGGTGGGCCCGTCCATATCGGTTCCGGTTGGCAAGGCAGTTCTCGGGCGTTTGTTGGATGTGGTGGGCACGCCAAGGGACAACGGGCCCGAACTAGACCACGACACACCACGTCGTCCGATCCATGCCGCCCCTCCACTTTTGAGATCACAGTCCACAGCCACTGAGATTTTTGAGACAGGCATCAAGGTGATCGACCTGCTGACACCCATGGCGCAGGGAGGAAAGGCGGCGATGTTCGGAGGTGCGGGAGTGGGCAAGACCGTTCTGGTGATGGAGTTGATCCGGGCCATGGTCGAAAAATACAACGGCATCTCCGTCTTTGCCGGTGTTGGAGAACGCTCGCGTGAAGGGCATGAACTGTTGACAGAGATGCAGGCTTCCGGCGTGCTGGAACGCACTGTGCTCATCTATGGCCAGATGAACGAGCCACCCGGAGCGCGTTGGCGGGCGCCACTGACCGCACTTACGGTTTCCGAATACTTTCGGGATGAGAAGCACCGCAATGTGCTGCTGCTAATGGATAATGTGTTCCGTTTTGTTCAGGCGGGCGCGGAGGTTTCAAGCCTATTAGGCCGTATGCCATCGCGGGTGGGATATCAGCCGACACTGGCGACCGAAGTGGCCGGTTTGCAGGAGCGCATCGCCTCCGTCGCCGGTTCCTCAGTGACCGCCATTCAGGCAGTCTATGTGCCGGCAGACGACTTCACGGACCCCGCGGTGACAACCATTTCCGGTCATATGGATTGCGTGATAGTCCTGTCGCGCGCGCAGGCCTCCGAAGGCTTCTATCCGGCGATTGACCCTCTCTCATCTTCCTCGATCCTGCTGGATCCGCTTGTTGTTGGTGAAAAGCATTACCGCATTGCTGAAGATGTGCGTCAGATGCTTGCTCGGTTCCGGGAACTCTCGGATATTATCTCACTCCTCGGCGTGGAAGAACTGGGCGCAGCAGACCGCAAGATTGTCAGCCGCGCCCGTCGGTTACAAAGGTTCCTCACCCAACCCTTCATGGTTACCGAAGCGTTCACCGGCACCCTCGGCGCAAGCGTCAACCTGAAAGATACGCTGTCTGGATGCAGCGCAATCCTGAACGGAGATACAGACAACTGGTCGGAAAGCTCCCTTTACATGGTTGGAACGCTTGAACAGGCAGGCGCAAAGGAAAAGGCGACAAACCAAACCGGTGCAGACCGATGAGATTGCGGATATTTACCCCCTTATCGACCGTAATCGACGAAGAGGTCGAAAGCTTGCGCGCCGTGGATGCGAGCGGCGGCTTTGGTGTTTTGCCGGGGCATGTGCCGTTCACAACAGCGCTCGCCATCTGCATCGTTAGCTGGCGCCATCCTGATGAAGAGAAGTACTGTGCATTGCGCGGCGGAGTCCTGACCGTGGCCCGCGGCACCAAGATCGCCATCGCAACCCGCGAGGCAGTGGTGGGCGATGACCTTGCCCGGCTTGATACAGAGGTCCTGGAACGGTTCGCCGCCGATGCTGAGGCTGAGCGAGTCGAACATGTCGAAGCGATGCGGGCTCAGATGAACGCCATACGCCGTATGATTAACCGCCTACACCCCAGCGGAAACAGGGAGTCGTTTCGTTGAAGGAAGATCTCCCCGAGAATGACCCGATGGTCAAAGAAGTCAGGCGTCACCGCGAAAGGCGGGAACGTTGGCTGCGTGAGGGGGAGATGTCCGTAGGTCGTCGTCTGGCCCAGATCGGCGTGCTGGGATGGATATTCGTCATCCCAACGCTAGGCGGGTTGTTCTTTGGGCGCTGGCTGGATTCGCGTTTCGACAGTGGCGTCTTCTGGAGCGCACCGATTATGATGATTGGTCTTTGCATTGGCGGTTGGACCGCCTGGAAATGGATGAATGCCCGATGATCGACCCCTATATTCTGCGCACGCTCATGACTCTGTCGGCCTGCTACATCGGTGGCCTGCTGTTAGGTTTTGGCTATTTCAAAGCCCTTCGCCTTACTACAGATTTGATCGTAACCAACAGGCAGCCAATCGTCGGGATTGCAATGACCATCGGGCGACTGGGGTTAATCTGCACGGGCTTCTATGCCATCGTCCAGATAGGTGCCTTGGCACTATTGGCGGCGCTGACCGGCGTGTTGAGCGCAAAGGCACTAATATTGCGCCAAATCAAGAGGAGCGGTGCATGAACTCGCCACTTGAATCGCTCCCGATATTCTATCTCGGCCCAGTCCCGGTCACGTCAGCGATCGTCACGACCTGGGTAATCATGGGCATACTGGCTATGAGTGCCTGCTGGTTCACCCGCAATCTCGATCTCATCCCGGGCAAGCGACAAGCAGCACTTGAGCTTATGGTGACGACGCTCGACCTTCAGATTCGTGAAACGACAGGGGCTGATCCATCAAGATATCGCAGCTTTGTAGGCACACTGTTTGTCTTCATCCTGATTGCGAACTGGACATCTTTGGTACCGGGGATAGATCCGCCAACCGCACAGCTTGAAACCGATGCAGCGCTGGCATTCGTGGTGTTCGTTTCCGTGATCTGGTTCAGCATCAGCAGCGATGGGGTCAGCGGTTATCTTAAGTCTTTCGCAATGCCCAACCCGGTCATGATTCCACTAAATATGCTGGCCAGCATCACCCGGGTTTTTTCAATGTTTGTTCGTCTGTTTGGCAATGTCATGAGTGGTGTCTTTATCGTCGGAGTTGTTGCTTCTCTTGCAGGGCTGCTTGTCCCGATCCCGCTGATGGCGCTTGATCTCCTCATTGGTCTTGTACAGGCCTACATATTCTCCGTTCTGGCGATGGTTTTCATCACCTCCACCGTTATAGATGGCGCCCCTTCAACGGAAGAACCAGAAACCCACCCCCCTCAAAACATGAAGGAAGATTAATGGACTACATACCCCTCGCCAGCATCATTTGTGCCGCATTCGCCGTGTCCTTCGGTGCCATCGGCCCTGCCCTCGCCGAAGGGCGGTCTGTAGCTGCCGCAATGGACGCAATCGCACGACAGCCGGAGGCCGCGAATTCTATCTCGCGCACCCTTTTCGTTGGTCTCGCGATGATCGAAACGACCGCGATCTATTGTCTAGTGATTGCCCTTCTTCTGATTTTTGCCAATCCGCTGTTGAGTTGATTCCATGACCATCGACTTCTGGGGGCTCGGATTACAGGCGTTCAATGTCGTGATCCTTGTTTGGTTGCTGTCTCGCGTATTCTGGCGCCCGATCGCAGACGCGATCGCACGTCGTCAGCAAACGACGAAAGAAATATTGCATGAGGTCAAAGAAAACCAAGCCAGAGCCAACAGAACGCTTTCCGAGGTAACTGAGTTACGCGCTGGTATCACTGCAGAGCGCGAGGCGATGCTGGCAAGGGCCGCAACAGAAGCGCAGGATGCCGCCAGGTCAACACGCGACGAGACAAAGCGTGAGGCCACAAAACTGATTGATGCTGCAAAACAAACCATCGCGAGGGATGCTGAACTTGCGGCCGATTCACAAGCGGCACAGGCTGCGACCTTGTCAGTGGAGATCGCGTCAAAGCTGCTGAATCGCCTCGACACGCCTGTCATCCATTCGGCCTTTCTGACGCTGCTGATCGGCGCTATCCAAAAGATGCCCGCGCAGGACCGGGAAGCTCTGACAGGAAATGATACCAGTCTGGTAAGTGCCTCCGAGCTGACATCGGGTGAAAAAAACTACGTCACAAAAGCTATCCATGATGCGCTTCGAAACACTCCGAAACTGCATTTTGCAACCGATCCTGAGCTTATCGCCGGGTTGGAATTACGAACGCCGCATTTTGCTCTAAAAAACAGCTGGCAGGCCGACCTCAAACAAATTTTGAAGGTGATGACAGATGCCGAATGATGCGCCCGACTGGCTGAGCAAGGCACGGGTTTTGATCAATCAGACATCCCTTCACCCACGGTCGCAACACAGAGGCCGCGTAGAGGAGATTGGCGATGGGGTCGCGATGATCTCGGGATTACGAAACGTGCGACTCGATGAGGTCTTACGTTTCGAGGGCGGTCAGAAGGGGTTCGCCCATGTGCTGGACCGCGATCTGATTGGGTGTGTGATGCTGGATCCCGACACGGATGTGCAGGCGGGCGATGCCGTCTTCGGCACAGGTAAGGTAGTAAGTGTTCCGGTGGGAGAAGCGCTTTTGGGGCGCATTGTCGATCCGCTGGGGTGTCCACTGGACGGCCAGGGACGGATTAATGCCAAAGCGCATCTTCCC
>CAJQND010000218.1 GCA_905479595.1 uncultured Hyphomicrobiales bacterium | reverse complement strand
GGACAGCCGTCAGGTCAGCTGAGAACAGCTTCACGAGCTCACGAAATTTGGCTTCAGAAAGTTGGGAACTTCTTGCGTAACGATTCTTCAGTGTTTTCATAGCTTTGGACCATAACAAATGCCCTCAGCTAGTCATGACCCAAGGATTTTTGAGGGCAAATTTTGTTCTCATTTTTCTTCTGTCAACTCTCACTCACGCTAGGCCCTCCCGACACCGTCGGCACCGTTGGCACTGGCGGCGAGGGCTTTCAGGTCCGACTCATCCATCAAAAACATAGCGCCACGAATTGCGGTTGCACAGGTGTTTTCAGACGGTGTTACGCGCTAGCCCCTACTCCGCAGCTGCCGCCTGTTTCACGTCCAGCTCGCCGGTGATGACGTAGCGCAGGGTGGCGACGATCTGTTCTGGGGTCTCGGCCACGGCCAGCGCTGCGGCGTCCACCTCTTTGAGCGGGTGGCGGTGTTCTGGCGCGTGCATGATGATCAGCGGCTTGCCAAGCGCTGCCGCATAGCCTGCATCGAACGCGGCGTTCCATTGTTTGTATTTCTCGCCAAAGCGCACGATGACGATATCGGCATCCTCCAGCAATGTGCGGGTGCGGATGGCGTTCATCTGCGCGCCCTTGCGGTCATGCCAGACCGGGTCGGTCTCGCCGCCTAAAATTTCCGCGCCGCAATCATCGCTATAGCCGTGATTGGTCACCGGCGCTGAAAACGTTACCGGCAGGCCCGCTGCCTCAACGCCTGCCTGGATCTGCTCGCGCCAATCCGTGTGGATTTCGCCTGAAAGATAAATCTGCCAATTGGTCATTTGTCTGCCCTGCCTGTGTGGTTGTTTTTTAAGGTTTACACCGAACGTTTGCGCCTGTGCCACCTGAAAACGCGATTGTGATGATCTGACCTGATGTACTTTACGTTTTAATGTATATCTTAGGTATAATTGCAGATCAGCTGCGCATGAGAAGGTGAAACAATGAAAAAACTTCTGATTATTTCGTTTGTATTTTCTGCTTTCTTCGTTGCCGGGCAAACAATGGTGCCCGATGGCGCAGAAGCATTCAACAGCCGGCTAAACCAGTGCGCCTGGTATAAAAGCCAGGCAAATGCCGCCGCGCGCGCGGGCAATAAAAAGAAGTCCGAGCAAAACTGGCATCTCTACCGCGAATGCATGCGCGGGCGGATCGACTAGGCGGAAACTTCACCTGCAGGCACCGGGCAGGGCACCCCGGTGCCGCCAATCCCGCAATAGCCGGACGGGTTTTTGGCGAGATATTGCTGGTGGTACTCCTCAGCAAAGTAGAATTCCGGCGCCGGGACAATTTCAGTGGTGATCGCGCCGCGCCCGCTCGCTGCAAGGGCCTTCTGGTAGGCATCGCGCGACGTGCCAGCCTCCATCTGCTGGGCATCGCTGAAGGTGTAAATGCCCGAACGGTACTGGGTGCCGATATCATTTCCCTGCTGCATGCCCTGGGTCGGGTTATGGCTTTCCCAAAAGGTTTTGAGCAGGCGGTCATATGAAATCCTGGCCGGGTCAAACACCACCAGCACCACCTCGTTATGGCCGGTGCGCCCGGAACAGACCTCCTCATAGGTCGCGTTTGGCGTCATTCCGCCAAGATATCCAACCGCTGTCACCCAAACCCCGTCAAGGGTCCAGAAAATCTGTTCCGCCCCCCAAAAACAGCCCATTCCGAACACCGCCTTTTGAAAGGTTTCCGGGTAGGGGCCTTTGAGCGGGTGGGTGTTCACAAAGTGCTGGCCAGCCGTTGCAACAGGCGTTGCGCGGCCCGGCAAGGCTTCCGCAGTAACAGGCATTCTCAGCTTCTTGATATTCAGGCCAAACATGAAACTTCTCCTCGCGCCAAAGGGGCTTTTTGCTGTTTGTATATTATTCAATACGCTTTGACGCAGAATAGCGATCAGTTTCGTGTTGAACAAGCTGGCGGGATCAGTATAGTCCGCCCGTCCGGAGAGGTGGCCGAGTGGCTGAAGGCGCACGCTTGGAAAGCGTGTAGGCGGGAAACCGTCTCGAGGGTTCGAATCCCTCTCTCTCCGCCATAAAATTTGATAACATATTGTTTTAATTATATTATTTCTTATTTTAGGTTTCAGACCCACACACAGCCCCACATTACTGTTTTGCTTGAACGTTTACCGACCCTCCTAGCTTAGCCGCCGGTGCGCGGGCACTTAAGTGCAGAAAAATAAATATTTCTACAGACCGAAAATAATCAATCTCAAACGATCCTGCTTGATTACAGGTTGAAGGCTACCCCCCCCACCCACATGGACTGGCAAAAAAACACCCCCCGGCATTATGGGTATACCTCTCATAACAAAGGTCGATTTTGGGAAGGTGACTTTTTGAGATTTTTGAACCAATCGAGTTGAACTTGTCACAACAGAACAATCCAGAGTAGGTTTAGCGCTATGCAATCATTTTTCCCCGATATCACTTTGTTGGTGCTTTGCATTTGTCTCGCTGTATCCCAGTTCTTTATTCAGCGTTGGATGAAATACGGAACTGTAGGCAGCTGGTCGCGGACTACGGCCTTTCCTTATCTTTCGACTATCAGGCACTGGGACAGACGGCATCCACGAGTTTGGGAGATAAATCGGCAGCAGGTGGAATATTCCGCGCCTATGGGTCATGGACACTGACTGGAAAAGAAAGCGGAAACACTGGAACATTGGTTTTCAAGGTTGAAAACCGCCATCGTCTGGGTACAGATGTAGCTCCCCAGAATTTCGGATTTGAGGCGGGTGCATTGTCAATCCCCGGCACGATGTTCTCCGACATTAATTGGGGGCTGACCAATCTTTACTGGCAGCAGCGTCTTGCCGATGACAGAGTTTCCATCGTCCTGGGTCAAATCGATGTTACTGATTTCGTCGATGTCTATGGATTAATCAATCCGGTAACATCATTTTCCAATCTGTCGTTTCTGACCAGCCCAACTATCGCAGCGCCCAATCAGGGTTTGGGGGCAGCCATCGGGTTGCGGCTTTCTGATAATTTCTACGCGGTAGGTTCCTTCGCTGATGCCAATGGAGAAGCTTTTGACCCGAACCTCAACATGTTCAAGGATTTCGAGACCTTCAAGAGTTTCGAGATCGGCTACACTTCGTCACCCGACCGGACCTATTTTGACAATATCCACGTCACCTTTTGGCAGGTCGACAAACGCAAGAAGGTGGGCGTTCCCTCTGACCATGGCATGGCGTTCTCCGCATCATGGTTCTTTGACAATCGCTGGGTGCCTTTCCTGCGTGGCGGAGTATCAAAAGGAACTGCTGCACTGCTGGATGCAAATGTGAGCGCCGGGCTTGGCTATTTCAACCGCTATCGGGACCTGATGGGTGTAGGGATTGGCTGGGGCAGCGCTGCTGACGACACGCTGCGCGATCAGTTCACTGCAGAAGCGTATTACCGTTTTCAGGTCTCACCTAATTTCGCGGTGACAGTGGATGGCCAGGTTATTGCCAATCCGGCACTCAATCCTGCAAAGGATGCCATCGGGTTACTTGGCATACGTGGGCGTGTGAACATGTGAGGGAGACACAAACAACGTTTGAAGCATTCTATCGGTTCGATGCTTCCGAAAATCTCGCCATCTCTGCAGATGCCCAATGGTTGATAAACCCTGCCCTTGCACCAAATCCACTGGGATTTTCGGAATACGTGCCCGGTTCAATTTGTGAGAATTTCGCCTGTTTTCATAATGAAACAGGGTGTTACAAAGTTTATATGAGCAGCAATTGGTTTCGCCTGGGAGGTTACCTCATTTAATGTCGCATTTCCTTAAAAATTCTCGAAAATCTGTGTCTTCGATCAACTGGTTGATTATGGCACTCTTATTGGCATTTCTAGCAGTACCGTTGGTTGACATCACACCTTCAGCTATCGCTCAGGACAAAGCGGCGCCCGACGCAGAAGAAACGCTTCCATCAAGTAAAATCCCCAGTGTGGATGCCAGTGAGGCGGAGTTCGGTCTAAGACTTGTTCATTTTACAAAGCAGGAGCTTAAGCAAGTTGCTGAAGCGTGGCTCAAGGTTACACAAGAACAAACAAAACATGCCGCTGACATCAATATCGCGCTTGCCTCCAGTGAAGGCCCAACAGCAGAACGACTTCGCGCGGATTTGGCGCGCGGGATGGTGCGCCGCCAGATATTGTTTGAGAAAATGGAACTCATTCTCCAGGAATGGGAGGCCAAGGGCGCAAAGCCAGAAGATGTTGCAGAATATCGCAATTATACAACTGCCGTCGTGCGCAGCGAATTGAGGGCGACGGACGCCAAAACGCTGAGCAAATGGTTTCTCGGCTGGCTGACCTCTGCTGAAGGGGGCGGAAAAATCGCGCTTTGGCTTCTGTCTCTGATCGGGGCATTGTTTCTGGTGATTTTCCTGGCGAAAGTTGTAACCGGTTTTGTCAAACGCGCGCTGTTCAAGGTTCCTGAAATGTCGAACCTGTTGCGCGAATTTGCCTCAAAAGTTGCTTACTGGATCATCATGGCTGTCGGCATTGTGATTGCACTATCGCTGTTCGGCATCGATATGACGCCATTGCTCGCGGTTTTTGGCGGTGCAAGTTTCATTATCGGTTTTGCCATGCAGAGCACTCTCAGTAATCTTGCCAGCGGATTGCTGCTGATGATTACCAAGCCCTTTGACGTAGGTGATGTAGTCGATGCAGCTGGTGTTAGTGGCATGGTCCAGAATGTCTCTATTGTATCAACAACCATCTTGACTTTTGATAATCAGGTGATCGTGGTGCCCAACACCAAGGTTTGGGACAGTGTTATCACCAATGTGAATGCCAGCGATATCCGCCGGGTCGATCTTACATTCGGCATTGGCTATGATGATGATATCGAACTTGCACGCAAGACTTTGTCCGATTTGGTGTCCGAGCATCCGCTGGTGCTTGATAAGCCAGAGCCAATTATCCGAGTGCACGAACTGGCCGATTCCTCCGTCAACATCATTTGTCGCCCATGGGCGAAGTCGGATGATTACTGGGACGTCTATTGGGATTTGATGCAGCAAACAAAAGAACGTTTCGATGCTGTCGGTCTGTCAATTCCCTTCCCGCAACGCGATGTGCATGTCCATCCAACGGCGACAAGTGCCACCGGACTGCCAGCTGAATAGGAGTTTGCCATGGGTGGTTTTGATA
>CAJQND010000217.1 GCA_905479595.1 uncultured Hyphomicrobiales bacterium | reverse complement strand
GCGTTCGCAACACCTGGGCCACTCACGCCTGTTGAAGGGGCGAAAACAACGGTTGTGCCGCTGGTTTTTACCAGTTCTAAATCAGAAATATTTCCAGCCGCAATGGCCTCGGAGCCGACACCGCAAGTGTTGCTCGATAGTTTCAAATCAGGCGGCAAACCAATCACTATTGCTGCGCGGGTGCGCGGTGAGGCGAAAAGCCTCTTTGGTGATACCGCGCCAGAGTTCAAACCGGAAAAAACCGAAGATGGCAGCAAACCTGCGCCACTGCCCGCGCACAAGGCGACGGGTACGATCAATACGGTTGTCGTTTCAGATGTGGATTGGTTGTTTGACCGGTTCTGGGTGAATGTTACCCGAGTGCTGGGCCAGGAGATTGTTCAACCGACAGCCAACAATGGCGATTTGCTCATCAATCTGGCAGAAAACATGCTGGGTGGCGATGCACTGATCGGGGTGCGCGGTCGCGGTGTCAACGAACGGCCATTCACCTACGTGCAAAACCTTGAACGTATCGCAGAAACCAAATACCGCGCCCAGGAACAGGTGTTGAACGCCAAGCTGAAAGGCGTGCAGGAAAAGATTTCACAAATGCAGGTGCGTGATACGGCTGCCGGTGAGGGCGCAGAGATTATTCTCACAGATGAAGATCGCCAGACATTACTTGGTTTCCGGGCGGAAATGATTGATGTGCGCCGCCAGTTACGCGAAGTGCAACGCGCCTTGCGCGAAGACATCGAACGCACCGGGTTTTGGGTGAAGATGTTGAATATTGCATTGGTGCCATTGTTGATCGCAATTGGCGGCATTTTAGTGCTCGCCATGCGCCGCAGGCGCCGCAGCCAGCCAACTAACAAGGAGGCTGCAGCATGACGCCGAAAACATTTGCAGGCCTGTGGATTGCAGCCATCATCGCTGTGTTCGCAGCAGCCTGGATCTTTTTTGCCAATAACAGTTTTGCTCCGACAGATGAGGCCGGTGATCCGTTGCTTCCTCAGGTTATCGCCGAGGCTAAAAATATTGGTGGCTTGGACGTAACCAGCGCTGGTGAAACGCTGGCGCTTGCCTATCAGAATGGCCAATGGAACCTGCCTTCGCGCGGCGACTACCCGGCTGATCTGACAAAAGTACGTGATCTTGTTATCTCGCTGGCGCAGATGCGCACCCTGGAACGCAAAACCGCAAACCCTGAAAAATACAGCCTGCTCGACCTTGGCGACCCGGCAGGCAAAGATGCCAAGTCTACCCAGGTGACCATCAAGACCAAGGACGGCAAAAACCTGACGTCTATTGTGCTTGGGCGGGTAAAACCTGGCCTGCTGGGCGAGGCGGGGTCTGCCACCTATGTGCGTTTGGCCGATAACCCGCAAACCTGGCTGGTATCAGGGCGTGCAAGCACATCAGCGAATATTGCTGCTTGGGTGGATACAGACGCCTATAAACTTGATCCACAGAAAATCACCAAAATCTCAGTTGCACAGCCTGATGGTACAAGCATTTCTCTGGTGAAATCCGGGGATGAATACACAGTGCCAGGCGCACCGGACCCGACGAAGATCAAAGACAAGCAGGGCCTGAAACTGGATATCTCGGACTATGCGGTCATTCAATTCACCGATGTGCGCAAGGCTAAACCGGGGCTTGCCCCTGTCGTGGCGGGCACAGTTGAAGCTGGTGATGTAAATGTGCAGGTCGACGTGTTCAAAGACGCAAAAGAATACTGGATCGCGGTGAAAGCCACTGGCGATAGTGATGCCGCAAAAGCCATCAACACCCGCACCACCGGTTGGCAATACCGCATAGGCGAAGCCAAAGCCAAAGCGTTGAACAAGACCATGGTGGATTTCGAGAAAAGCTAAGCGGCTTCAAAAGCCCGCGCTTTTGTTTCGCGAATGGGCAGATGCACCAGGGCGGCGAAGAGGCCAAGTGCGGCACCAGCCCACCACATGGCGTCATAGCTGCCAGTGGTGTCGTAGAGCCTGCCACCAAGCCATACGCCGATGAAGGAGCCGATCTGGTGGGATAAGAACACAATGCCCCACAGCAGGCCCATATAGCGGGTGCCAAACATCACCGCGACCAGACCTGCCGTCAGCGGGATGGTGGAGAGCCATAACAGGCCCATAACAGCAGAGAAGACCAGCGCTGTCGTCAGGGTAACCGGGGACAGCACGAAAATCGTGATGGCCACCGCGCGGAAAAAATACAGACCGCTGAGCAATAATCTTTTGGAATGGGTGCCGCCGAGAACACCAGCGGAAAATGAGCCAATGATGTTGAACAGCCCAACCAGCGCAATAGACCAGGCGGCAATCGAGGGGCTCAAGCCCGCGTCGACCAGATAGGGCGGCATGTGGGTTGTGATGAACGCCACATGAAACCCGCAAACGAAAAAGCCGAATATGAGCAGCATATAGCTGGTATGGCCGAACGCCTTGCTCATCGCCTGGCCCATGGGCAGGCTGGTTTCACCCTTCCGGGCGTTAGCGCCGCCAGAATTGCCACGCAATGGCCAAGCGAGCGGGATGACCAGCAGCACAAACATGGACAGCAAAAGCAATGCGGTTTGCCAGCCATAGGCGTTGATGAACCCCTGGCCAAGTGGAGCGAATACGAACTGCCCCATGGAGCTGGCGGCAGTGGCGATGCCAAAAGCCCAGCTGCGCTTTTCCTCCGGTACAGAACGGCTGAAGGAGGCCATAACAATTGCGAAAGATGCAGCAGCAATACCAATGCCGCATAGTAACCCGCCAGATAGGTATAGGGCCGATGGGGTATCAACCCCTGACATCATGGCGACACCGACGAAATAGATCAGCGCGCCGGCAATAAGTACCCGCGCGCTGCCGAATTTGTCAGCAAATCCACCGGCAATTGGTTGCGCGACCCCCCAGATGAGATTTTGCAGGGCCATTGCGAAACCAAAAGTTTCCCGGCCCCAACCAAATTCATCGGTAATTGGTGCGGTAAACAACCCAAAGGTTGCGCGCACGCCAAAGGTGAGCATCGCAATAAGGCAGCCAGCAATGATGATGACTTCTATGCGCGACGTGCGTCCCTGAGCGTCCGCGGGCCCCACCCGTTAGGCGGGGGCTGGAGCGTCGTCCACAGCGATCCCGTTCATCTGGGTCTGAAGTTCGCCGTTCTGGAACATTTCGGTGAGAATGTCACAACCGCCAACGAACTCACCCTTTACATAAAGCTGAGGGATTGTTGGCCAGTCAGAATAGACCTTGATGCCGTCACGCAGAGTGTCGGACTCAAGAACGTTAACTCCCGCATAAGGCACGCCTAAATGATCAAGCATCTGCACCACACGGCCAGAAAACCCGCATTGCGGAAATTGTGGCGTGCCCTTCATGAACAACACCACATCATTTGTTTTAACCTGTTCGTCGATCCAACCATTGATATCAGTCATGAGATTTCCTTACTGCGTTGTCGGAATTTTTGGGAACTTAGCCAATTCGAGAAGCGTTGTCATTGACGTTTCTGTTATTCGGGAACCGAAGTTTGCAACGCCAGCGCATGCAGTTCGCCGCCCATCTTGCCTTTTAGAGCCTGGTTGACCAGCCGGTGCTGTTGCACCCGGCTTTTACCGCGAAAGGTTTCAGAGACGATGTTGGCCGCATAATGGTCGCCATCCCCCGCAAGGTCGCGGATTTCCACGTGGGCGTCGGGAAAGGCGTCTTTGAGCATGGTTTCCAGATCATGGGAATTCATCGGCATGTTCGGTTCTCTCCTAAAGCGTCCGGTTTAAGCGCCAGCCATAAACTCTGGCAGCCAGCGTTCATGGCATTTTTTCAGCGTTGCAACGGATATGGCTAGTGCGCCGCTGATTTTCAATTCATCCCCTCCCACATGGCCAAGTTTTGCCATATGGAGGCCACCAGCTTCCGCCGCGGCACGCACGGTGTCAATGGCTGTTGGCGCGCAGGTCATCACATAGATGGACTGGTCTTCACCAAATAACGCCGCATGGTCGGGCAGGGCGTTTTCCGGCAACGTGATGTTTGCGCCATTCCCGCCAGCCATGGCCATTTCGGCCAGTGCTGTGACCAACCCACCATCTGAAATATCGTGCACTGCGTTGACATGGCGTGCTTTGATCAACGCACGCACGCAATCGCCTGCTGCCCGCTCGATGGCAAGATCCACTGATGGTGGAGGGCCATCTTCAAGGCCCAAAACCTCGCGCAGATAGATCGATTGGCCGAGATGGCCCTGCGGCTTCGCGCCCACCATGACAATTGCGTCACCATCATTCTTGAAACCAATTGTGGTCATTGTGAAAAGGTCGGCCAACAGACCGGCCCCGCCAATTGCCGGCGTTGGCAAAATGGCCTCACCATTGGTTTCGTTGTAAAGCGAGACATTGCCGGAAACGACCGGGAACTCGAGCGCCTTGCACGCCTCGCCAATGCCCTCGATGGATTTTACAAAAGTGCCCATGATTTCCGGGCGCTCAGGGTTGCCGAAATTGAGGTTGTCGGTGATAGCAATCGGGTCAGCACCCACGCAGGTCAGATTTCGCCAGACTTCCGCCACCGCCTGTTTACCGCCTTCAAACGGGTTTGCCTCTACATAACGCGGGGTAACGTCCACACATACCGCAATGCCTTTGTGAGGCGCACCTTCCACCCGCAATACTGCTGCATCGCCGCCAGGAATTTGCGCCGTGTTGGATTGGATAAGGTGGTCATATTGTTCCCACACCCAACGCCGTGAACACATATCCGGTGTGCCGATGACGCGCAGCAGCGCTTCTTCCATATTATCAGGAGCAGGCACATCGCCAGGTGCCAATGGGGCCGGGATGGCAGGCTCAGTCCATGGGCGGTCGTATTCCGGAGCCTCATCGCCGAGTTCCTTGATCGGCAAATTGGCAACTTCCTCACCACCATGGAAAATCCGGAAGCGCAAA
>CAJQND010000216.1 GCA_905479595.1 uncultured Hyphomicrobiales bacterium | reverse complement strand
TCATATTATTTTCCCTTCTTTCACAATCGGCCTTGCCGCTTGGTTGGCAGCACTTGAGGCTTTGTCGCAAAAAACCGGCAATGTTGTTTACCGGCGACTGTTTGAGTTCTGGTTGCGAATTTTCGGCGTATCGTTTGCGCTCGGTGCGGTTTCGGGAATTGTGCTCGCCTTTCAGTTTGGCACAAACTGGAGTGTTCTCGCTGAAAAGGGTGGTGCAATACAGGGGCCATTGCTTGGGTATGAAGCATTCACCGCGTTTATTCTTGAAGCAACGTTTCTAGGCGTCATGCTTACCGGCAGAGGTAAGGTCCCACCTTGGTTCTATCTGTTTTCATGCTGCATGGTGGCGCTTGGAACTACCTTCTCGTCATTCTGGATCATGGTCAACAACACGTGGATGCAAGCTCCTGTAAGCTATAGTGAGATTAACGGGCGCTTTGTGCCGGTGAACTGGTTGGAAGTTGCTGTAAATCAGGTAGTTGCCATCCGGGTGGGTCACATGCTTCTGGCGGCATATCTCACAACAGCGTTTTGTGTCGCGGCGACAGGCGCACATTACATCTTGCGCAAGGCGCACCTGAAATCTTCACTGATCATGATCAAGTCGGCTGTTCTGGTTGCCTCACTTCTCATCCCGGCCCAGCTCTACCTCGGGCATTTGAGTGGCGACTACACCGCCCGGTTACAGCCTTCGAAATTCACAGCAATAGAAGGACGTTGGAAAACCGAACAACCAGCCAGGCTTATATTGTTTGCACTTCCCGATTCACAGGCTGAACGCAACTGGCTTGAAATAGCGATCCCAAAACTTGGTAGTCTGATTGATAGTGGTACGGAAAATGCACAAGAACCTGGCATCCTCTCCATCCCACGCGATGAACGCCCGCCGCTTTGGGTTCCATTCTTCGGTTTCCGCATAATGGTCGGTATGGGACTGGTGATGCTGGCATTGGCCTGGACCGGCGCAATCGTTTGGACACGAGGACGGTTGGAACGCGCACGTTGGTTTCTAAAGGTCCTGGAGCTGAGTTTTCCATGCGGTTTCATTGCAGTACTCAGCGGTTGGTTCGTCGCGGAAATGGGCCGCCAGCCCTGGGTAATTTTTGGAGTCTTACGTACAGCCGATGCCCTAACTCCTTCTTTGACAGGTGGGCAAGTTTTAACAACGCTCACTGCTTACATAGTTGTTTACGCTGCAATATTTTTCGCTGGCAGTCTCTTTATTTTCCGTTTGATCAAAGCAGGACCGAGCGCGGATGAACCTTTGCAAATCAACAAAGCCATCACCGCAAAACGCCCAATGGCTCTTTCTGGTGGTGCACCAGGCGAACGGACAAACGCGCGCACCCATCAGGAGACAAAACCATGACGGGCGAAGGCTTTCTTGTGGAGTTCTGGGCGGTCACCATCGCAGCATCGATCTTGATCTACCTAATTCTTGATGGCTTTGATCTCGGTTGCGGCATGTTGTTCGGCATCACATCAAACGAAAAGTTCAAACGGCAAATACTGGATTCTATAGCGCCGGTCTGGGATGGAAACGAAACCTGGTTGGTTATCGCAGGCGCCTCACTTTATGGCGCATTTCCTATTGTCTATGCGGTTGTGCTCCCAGCCCTTTACCTGCCTGTTGGTTTGATGTTGGTTGCCCTTATCTTGCGCGGGGTCACATTTGAGTTTCGCTACAAAATGAAACGTGGCAGGCAGTATCTCGATCTCGCATTTTCATTGGCATCCGTGATTATTTCATTTGTACTTGGTGCCGCCATCGGCGCAGTGGTTCAAGGGATAACAGTCAGCGAGAGCCATTATTCCGGCGGGGTTTTTGACTGGCTTACACCGTACTCAGTGTCATGCGGGCTTGGGTTGGTAGCCGGTCATGCCTTGCTAGGGGCTGGATGGCTGGTGCTAAAAACCACCGAGCAATTGCAGGATTGGGCATATGCACGCCTACCCATTCTCTTATTGGCAACGCTCAGTTTGTTTTGCATCATTCAAGTCATCAATCCTGAAGGGATTGGTTTGGTGACCCCCTTCCTGATTGTTTGCGCGTTAGTCTACCTAGGAGCCAGAAAACACATTGAGTGGCTTCCTTTTGCAGCTACCTGCGCCATCTTTGTTTTAGTTTTTGCGGCCTCGTTGATGCTGCATTGGCCTTTCATCCTGCCGCACACTATTACCCTTTCAGAAGCGGCCGCGCCTGAAAACTCTCTGGCATTCCTTTTCTATGGTGCTGGTCTGATCGCGATCCCGGTAACGCTTGTCTACACCTGCACAATCTTTTGGGTTTTTCGCGGTAAAATTTCTACCGATACGGAATTTGACTATGAACGATGATAAGGAGTTTACGTGATGAAAATTCGAACACTCAATATGTTGTTTGCCGCAACGATCTCAGTTGCACTACTCTCCAACAACGCTTTCGCTCTGGATTGCCCGACGCCGCAAACAGGCGCTGAAGCGGGAACACTCCCGCAGTCAGCAAAAGATATTTCAGAAACAAGCACGCGGCTTGCGTTTGGCACGACAGGCAATGCCGTGAACGAGGTTATTTTCGATTTACGAAAGAAATATCCGAAGGCAAACGAAGAAGAGATCATCAATTATCTCATAACTGCGTACTGCCCTGTAGTGGCCAGAAAAACCGGGTTAAGTGCTGACCAAGCTACAGATGAGTTAAAGCAATTCAGCGCTCAAGTTAGATCACTGGTAGAAAACTAGCTCGAAAGTATTCTAGGTGTCGTGATCGATATAAGCGAAGCGCGCGGCTTCCGGCGTGCCAGTAAGCGCACTGTCTTCCCGATCAGGTCGCCAGCAAATGACTTCATCAAGTTTTCGGGCAAGTTCAAAATCCTTGCCGGTGATGCCTTTAGCCGAGTGGTTCATCAGCCGCACTTCGACAGATTTGTATGAAACGCGCATATCAGGATGGTGCCAGGCCACTTCCGCCAGATGGCCAATCGTATTGACGACCATCAGGGTGCCTTTCCAATTGTGGGTTTTGTAAATCCGGCATATATGGCCATCAACAAACGTCCAGTGAGGGAATTCGTCTTGGAGCTTCTTGATGATTTCTGTCTCAGAAAACACCTGTTCGCCGCCATCGTTTGACATTCCTGCACCCCGAACTTCACTGCGCTGAAAAAACCACTTTCACCTTAACAACTTTGGCGCTCGGAAACCATGTCTTCACTTCAGGGAGAAATTTTCGCGCCAGATCTCTGGTCGCAAATGTAGCCGGCGAGATGCCTGCCGAAAATGGCGGCATTTGATGGCCAAAATACTCCTGGCTGATAAAACGGTCACCCTTGGGCACGTTAGTCTCGATTGCCCAGGTGAATTCTGAGTAGTTCGCCATCAGTCTTCTCCGCTGCTCGCGCCGTTGAAAATGCAAATAAGAGCAAGCGAAAATCCTAAGGTTCGCCACCCGCACGATCGGCATTTTGCATCTACCGTTCTGTGTCCCAGCCTGGCGAGAACTCAAGAGTTGACCATAATGCCATTATGAGCGCGCCACAGAAATCATCATACTGGCGCATGCACGCGCGCATCAAGCCATCTCAGGTAAATTGCTGTTGAACTTTGGTATGCTGTTACTTCCTGTGGTAAAGGATTCGACCAACCGTGTTCATTAGAATTTGCGCCGCCAGCGTGGTGGTCGATCCGGAGGCATCATAATCCGGTGCAACTTCCACCAAATCAAGGCCAACAATATCACCGCGTCGGGTCAGGCCATCCAACAACTCGAGGATTTCATAATACATGAACCCGCCATGGCTCGGCGTGCCGGTGCCTGGCGCAATGGATGGGTCAAATGCGTCGATATCGATGGTAACATAGTAACGCACATTTTCAGGGATACGTGCCAGCATGCCGTCGACCCCAAGTTTGCGGAATTGACGTACAGACTGGATATCTGAACCCATTTTGCGCGCGTCTTCATAGCCTTCCCGCGCAGTAGATGAAACATTGCGGATGCCAATTTGGCTTAAACCGGTCACATACTCCTTCTCCGCCGCCCGACGAAGCGGATTACCATGGCCAAAACGCACCCCGTGGCGCTCATCAACAAAATCAAGATGGGCATCTATCTGCACCACATGGATTGGGCCCTGATCATCAAATGCGTTGATACAGGGTATGTTAATGGAATGATCGCCGCCAAGCACCACCGGAATGGCATTTGCAGCGAGGATTTTACGCACCCCATATTCAATATTGGCATGGCTTTTTACCGTGTCTGTATGAACGATATCGGCATCACCAATATCGACAATACGGGTTGTCGCAGCCGGTAAATACTCAATATCATCTTCATGGTCATAGGCACCACCATGTCCAAAAGAGAACAAGGTGGACGCCTCACGGATGCCACGTGGCCCCATGCGCGCGCCAGAACGCCACTGACAGCCGAAGTCGTATGGTGCACCGAGCACCGCAATGTCTGCATCAATCGCGTCCCAGTCCTGCACGTAAGGGTACTTTCCAAAGGTGCAAATGCCTACAAATGGCAGGTCTAGACGACCATCTTCATATCCATGGGCCATCGCAAAATCCTCTTATCTATCCGCCAGTATCAGCCTGGTAACCGGCCGCGGCGATCCCGGCAATGGCACATTGTTCGTCATTGTCAGAGGTATCACCGGTAATGCCAACGGCACCGATAAGGTTGCCCGATTCATCGCGCACCAAAACCCCGCCCGGCACCGGCACCAGCGCACCATCTGCAAGCGTGTTCATGGCGTTGATAAAGAACGGTTCCTGTTTTGCACGCTCAAACAATGCACGTGAACCAAGCCCCATGGAAATTGCACCAAAAGCCTTGCCATGAGCAATCTTGGGGCGCATCAGGCTCGTGCCGTCCTGGCATTCACAAGCCTTGAGATTTCCACCCGGCCCGAGCACAGCAATGGCCATGGGCTTCAAGTTCAGCTCTGCAGCCTTTTCAAAGGCCGCTGCGATGATTGTTTTTGCTTGTGATAGTGAGAGTTCTGGCATGCGTTCCCTGCCCTTTATGTTGATTTAGCTGCGCCACTGTCCAGCAACGCCGATACTTCTTGGCTTGAAAACCCCGCTTCGCGCAAGACCTCAACTGTATGTTGACCCAACAAAGGGGCGGCATTTTTTACACCACCGGTTGTTTTGTGAAATTTAACCGGCGCACCGATGGTTTCCACCTCGCCGGCAACCGGGTGGTCAACTGTCACAACCATATCGCGGGCGCGGGTTTGTTCGTGCGCATGCATCTCGCCTACCGAAAGCACGGGCCCAGCCGGAACACCCACTGCCTCAAGCGCTGAAACCCAGTGTTCGACTGTGTGATCTGCAAAAAACGGAGCCAGTGTAGCAGCAAGGGTTTCCCGGTTTTCAATACGTGATTTATTGCTGGAAAACCTCGGGTCATCATTTAGCTCTGGAGCGCCTATTACATTAAGCATGCGTTCCCAATTGGTCTGATTGGCGGCCCCCAGGTTGAGCCATCCATCTTTGGTCAAAAAAGATTCATAAGGTGCATTGAGCGGATGGGCAGAACCCATTGGCCCGGGTGCGATGCCTGTTGCAAGACAAATCGCCGATTGCCAGAAGGTTTGCGTTATGCCGGCTTCAAACAAGGAAGTGTCTACCCGCTGCCCCTCACCGGTTTTGAGTTTATGGGCATAGGCCGCTGCACATCCCATCGCGCCAAGAATGCCCGCTGTAATATCTGACACCGGCGCACCTACCTTTACCGGCGGACGCCCTGGTCCCTCGCCGGTAATCGACATGAGCCCAGACATACCCTGAGCGATCAAATCAAATCCGCCTTTTTCCGAGAAAGGCCCGGTGCGGCCAAAGCCTGAAATTTCACAGTAAATCAAACCCGGATTAAGCTTCGCCAATGTTTCATACCCAAGACCGAGCTTTTCCATTGTGTCATGCCGATAATTCTCCACCAAACAATCAGCTGTTTCCAAAAGTTTCAAGAGAGCCGCTTTACCACCTGGAGACTTTAGATCGAGCACAATCCCGCGTTTATTGCGGTTCATCATCATGAATGCTGCAGATTCACCGTGAATATCTGGTGGTACGAACCGGCGGGTATCATCACCACCACCGACCTTCTCCACCTTAATGACATCTGCCCCCATATCCGCCAGCATCAACCCACAACAAGGTCCAGCCATAATATGTGCCAGTTCAATAACGCGCATTCCGTGAAGCGGGCCGTTTGCAGGTTTTGAATTTTGATCACTCATAAATAGCCATTCCAGCCATGCCATTATCCCCGTTTTGTTTTGGAAACTATAAGGGTACAGATACAGCAAGGCTAGCTGGGCAGTTGCCCCAAATACGCAGCTGAAAACCAAAATTACCTGGAAAATCAGTGTACTGTTCACGAGAAGTTTCCCGAAAACCCGCTAAGATTACCAAAATTTCATGTTTCAGAACGTCGAAAACCCTTAAAATTGGGCATTGAAATCACTATGTATCATTTAACAAGGCGGGCAGATAATACAATTGCGCGCTATTTGGAAGAGAGGAAAT
>CAJQND010000215.1 GCA_905479595.1 uncultured Hyphomicrobiales bacterium | reverse complement strand
TATGCAATGGTTGCATTGCTGCAATGCAAAACAAGTGATTGAAAGATATAAAATCATCGCTAAATAGGAACTCAAGAACACACCGATAGGTATTGCGTAGCGCTGCCACACCGAGTGTTGCTTCTGAAACCAACCAACGTGCACATCTGGTCGCAGACCGTTGTGCCAAACTCTGAAGGAGTTCTGCTATGACTACTGCTACCTCCATGAACACATCAGGTTTCGGCGGTTCCTCATTTAAGGCACCGCGCTCTTACTCTGATGGGATCTTTTCCCGGATCGCTCTTTATTTCCACCGTGCAAATGTTGAAAGCCAGCTTGAAGCTCTCGACGACCGTATGTTGGCAGATATCGGCCTCGCCCGTTGTGACATTCCGCACGTTGTGCGTGACGTCACTATGGTTCGCTAAGGGAAACCGGACCCAAATCTAACCCCGCCGGGAAAACAGCAATGTTGACCAGCCTTCAAGCTGCCATCGCTGTTTTAAGGGTAACCCGGCAATCCGGTAAGCGCTGATAATCCGTGCTTCCTGGTGGTGAAGCAGTCCAGACAGGACCAAATTGCCACCAGGAGCTACTTGCCGGGCCAGAGAAGCGCTCATGCGCATCAAAGGTCCAGCAAGAATGTTTGCAAACACCAGCTCATATGGGCCGTTTGCAATGATCTGATTATCTGAGACGCCACCAGCAACCAGGGTCTGCACAAGCGGGCCCTTTTTGTTTATCCGGGCATTGGTTTTTGCGACCCTGACCGCCTCAGGATCAATATCACTGGCCAAGACAGGTACATGGGCTGCTGAGGCGGCTGCAATGGCCAAAACCCCGGAACCACACCCCACATCAAGAACATTGCGCGGGTGTTTCACTTTCAAAACGTGATCCAGTGCCATCAGGCAGCCATGGGTGGTGCCGTGATGCCCCGTGCCAAAGGCGAGACCAGCGTCGATTTCTACCGAAATGCCGCTGGCAGGGCGCAAATCACGGTCATGCGAGCCATGTACAAAAAACCGCCCGGCATGGATCGGTTTCAACTCAGAAAGAGACTGGCTTACCCAATCCAGATTGGCGAGCTTTTCAATCTTTGCCGGAGCCCCGTCGAGAAGTTGCGAAAGATCCCCACCTTGTGGGTCGAATTGATAATATGCCTCCACCAGCCATAAATTGCGTGCCTCATCGGCTTCAACCAGCGCGACTGCATCGCAATCGGGTGCGGCGGCCTCTCCAAGCTTTTCAGTGATCTCCTCGGCGATTTTCTTTGGCAGAGGGTGCACTGAGATTTTCCATACATGTGTCATTTTGTTAACTTTAAGCCCCGGATGCCGTCTACTGCCGTTTTATTGCCCATGTTTCGCTGCTATGGAGTGGATTATGAAGTTTCATTCCGCCCCAACATATAGCAATGCCGCCAAACGTATCGCGGTATGTGTGGTTTTCTGTGGCCTGTCTAGCGTGCAGGCGCAGGCGAGCGGAAAAAACAACGAAGAATACTTTATGTCGAGGGCCAGATACGCCGCCAACATAGTTTGTACAAAGTCCAAGGCGCAATCGGGTTATGATGCCTGTTTTGAACGGCAAATGCGCGCTGCCAAGCGTATTGTTGCACGTAATAAAAAAGTAAATTCTGAGCGATTTCTGAAGAAAACTATGGAATGCCTGCAAACAGTCTCCGTTTTACCAGTAAAACTGCGGCGCAAAGGGTTACTTTGGGTTGAGACTTGCATCCGATAGCGCTTAGTCTTGCCCATGAATATTTTTTCGAAACTTCGTGAAGTTGCCGCGCGGCGCGTCAAACCCCTCGGTGAGGCGGTTGAACCGCCTGTGCGCCCAGTGTCTGATTCTAACGATATGCTGGTATCTGATGCAGATGAAGTAGAGCCGGTGCTCGATGGTATCCGGCTTGAGATCGACTATGTTGACGCTGCCGGGCAACGCACAAGCCGGTTGATCACCTGCAAGCGGCTGTTTGACGGCGAAGATGGTGAGCGGCTTATGGCATACTGCCATCTTCGACGGATAGACCGTTCATTTCTTCTTTCGCGTATTTCAAAAGTTCGCGAACACGCTACAGGCCGTGAGATAGCCTCCCTTCAGGGATTTCTGGAACCGTTTCTGGAAGGCACAGATGGGGCGTCTGCAGTTCAGCTAAACGCTACACGTAATCTTTTGGTCGCAACCGGGGATGAATTGCGCATCCTGGCATTTATCGCCTATGCCGACGCTGAGCTGCAAGAAGCCGAGGACGGGCTCATTTCTCTTTATCTGCGCCGCCGGGCCGAAGAGCTGGGTCATGACGTATCGGCTAACTATGATCATATGCGGGTTATGGAATGGTTCCGCCACCAGGCACCCGACATTGCTGTTCTGGAACGCTCTGTGCAGAGGGTGGCCAGGCGTTCAGAAGTGAACTTGCAACGTATCTGGAAAGTGGCTGCCAGAGTGATGGAAGCGGATGGTGAGGTCACCGTGGAAGAGCTTGAACGCCTGCACGAGCTTTCAAGCACGGTCGATGCCGCTGTTGCAGCGCTTAGAAACGAAAACAAGTGACGTTCGGGGGAAGTGGATTTCTTATTTGATGTCGAGGAAGTCGGCGAGGCTGGAGCGTTTGTCCATCAGGTCTTTCAGGGTGTATCCGTCAAGAACGTTCATGTATGCAGCCATTGCTTCTTGCAGCACCGTCCGGAACCCGCAGGCGGGGGTAATTATGCAGGTGTTGGTTTTTTCGCGGAAACATTCGACCAATACAGAATTTGCCTC
>CAJQND010000214.1 GCA_905479595.1 uncultured Hyphomicrobiales bacterium | reverse complement strand
TTGGTCTCGGCGGTCACTTGATGGGCCAGAAGGTAACCGACCAGGTTGCTGAAATGCGCTCATTGCCTGCCGGCATCGACCAGCGATCTCCTGCTCGTCATCCTGACTGGCTTGGCCCGGATGATCTGGCGCTGAAGATCCAGGAAATCCGCGAAGCCACGGACTGGCAGATTCCGATCCAGCTCAAGCTGGGCGCTGCCCGTGTCTATGATGATGTGCGCATGGCCGTTAAATGTGACCCAGATTCCATCTATATCGATGGCATGGAAGGAAGCACCGGCGCTGGCCCTCATCTGGCAACAGAAGATACCGGTGTTCCCGGGATCGCAGCAATTCGTCAGGCCCGCAAAGCCATTGATGATCTTGGCAAGCGCGGGGAGATCAGCCTCGTTTACGCTGGCGGTATTCGTAATGGCGCTGATGTGGCTAAAGCGATTGCCCTTGGAGCCGACGCCATTGCGATTGGTCATTCGGTAATGATGGCGCTAAACTGCAACAAGGATATCCCGGAGGCAAATTACGAAGAGGAAATTGGCGCTTCTCCAGGCTATTGCTATAATTGCCACACGGGCCGGTGTCCGGTTGGCGTTGCGACGCAAGATCCTATATTGCGGGCGCGGCTTGATCCCGACGAAGCAGCTGAGCGGGTATATAACTTCCTGCACACTCTCACCATTGAGGCGCAATTGTTTGCCCGTGCTTGCGGAAAGACCAATGTGCATTCTTTGGAGCCGGAAGATTTGGCTGCCCTTACCATGGAAGCATCAGCTATGGCTGGTGTGCCCCTTGCAGGTACCAACTACACGGTTGGTGTTGAAGATTATCATCATCTTTAAGAGGAGACCGAGATGGCTGGAACACAATATCGCGGCTCTGAAATCAAGGACGTCGATCAGTTTTTGAAAGACTCGGCTGGCCTTGAAAGTGAGCGCGAAAAGGAAATTGGTCAACATATCGGGTATCGCTATGACGTGAACCTGGTGCCTGACTATGAACGCCTAACCCCATTCTTGAAAGAATATATAGAATTCATGGGTTGGGATGATCTCAATTGGCTTGAAGATATTCACATGGGCTATGAAGAGGGCAACCCTGCGGTTTTTGACCGTAACATCAATGGTTGGGTGCAAATTCCAAATACAATTGATTTGCCAGACAATCAGCAAGATCGAGATATGATCGCACGCGAACTACTTATCAAGTTTCAAATGTCTGACCGTCACCCGCTCGTCACGCTCAGAAAAGCGTATATGAAGTTTTGATGATATGGCTCGGCTTTTAAACGTTGCTTGTCTGCAAACGAGGCCACAGCCTGATTTTGCGTCTGCTCTAAATGA
The DNA here is from genome assembly GCA_905479595.1 of uncultured Hyphomicrobiales bacterium. Lineage (GTDB taxonomy): Bacteria > Pseudomonadota > Alphaproteobacteria > Rhizobiales > CAJQND01 > CAJQND01. The sequence goes on along the minus strand of CAJQND010000214.1, from coordinate 3,589 downwards.
GGCGACTGAGCTGGCAGCGCAAGCTGTGCTCGGCGGAGCTGAATTTTTGGCCCTGCCGGAATATTGTGGTGGTCTAAAAACCGAAGGTTCAGCGCTGATCCCTCCGGCAGCAGAGGAAGAAAAACATCCGGTCCTTATTGGTCTGCGAAACTTTGCCCGTGAGAACAGCGTCTGGATATCAATCGGGTCGGTTGCCGTACCAGGTCCTCAAGGGAAAATTCTTAACCGCAGTTTTTTGATTGATCCATCTGGCGGTATCCAGAACCGCTATGACAAGATTCATATGTTCGACATCCAGCTTTCTGAGACGGAAGTTTATCGCGAAAGTGCCCGTGTCGCAGCGGGTTGCGAGGCCGTAATTTCGCGAACTCCGTTCGCTGCCCTGGGACATTCGATTTGTTATGATTTGCGGTTCCCTGGGCTCTACCGAAAACTGGCCCAGGCGGGTGCTGAAATACTGCTTGTTCCAGCTGCTTTTACCAAGAAAACCGGCGAGGCCCACTGGCATATACTTAACCGAGCACGGGCGATTGAAAACGGTACCTTTGTTGTCGCAGCATGCGCGATTGGTGATATCGAAGGTGGCGGCATCTCCTATGGTCATTCGCTCATAATCTCTCCGTGGGGAGAAGTGTTGGCCGATGGCGGCGCTTCGCCCGGAGTGGTACAGGCATCAATTGATCTTGAAGAAGTCGCTGCGGCGAGAGCAAGAATTCCAAGCCTTGGACATGACCGGCCCTTTGATCTGTTACATGTCCAAAATCAGGATGTGGCATGAGTTCACTTGCACAAATTTTGGGGACCCCGGAAGCACATCACCCATTGCGCGATCAATTTATGAAGTGGCAATGCCGTGTTCGTCAAATTACCATGCGGGAGAACATGGGCCGGCCCGATGATGCCATCATGCCAGAAGTGACGATTGAAGGTGCTGACGAGCCAATTGGACACATCATTACGGTTATTTCGAAATCCACGCTTTATTCAAAAACGCCTGAATTGAAGCATATATTCAAGAGCATGAATGATCCTGCCCAACGTCGCGGCAAAGCCCTTGAACTCTTTTCTGAAACGTATTTCCAAAAAGCGCGCGAGTTTTCAGACGCATTAACCGCAACATTCTCCTCCGATTCGCGGCATTTGGATGCTTTATGTGCCGCGAAAAGGTGTGAATTGCGCTTTCAAGGCTACGGTCACCAATTCAATCTGTTTTGTTCAGTTGAAGAATTGGAAGTGCGCGATGATCTTTATCAGGCAACCTGGTGGCACAATGCGCTTTTCAACCCAAGTCTTTCTCCTGAAACGAAAATTCTCGCTTTCCTTCCGGACTGGACACAAAGTGATGATGGTGGGAATTGAATAAATTGAACCAGATATGGACCAAACTGCAGGGCGATTTGTTGGCGGATTTGCGGTTGATTTTGGAAATAAATTCCATCAAAATGAATTTTATTTCGCCTAGAGGAAAATATTGGGTATGTTTTTGTTAGATTTAGGCGCTGCAGAACAATTGAATTTGAAAATTGGTATATATTTGGTTTTTTGATTTATCGCACTGGTTAGTGAACTTACGGGGCAATAACGTACGACACAAATCAGTAACTGAAGGGAGTTGGAAAAAAAGACGGGGTAAACAACCCGCCGGTACCAACACCAAAATGATAAGTGGGGGAATTCCTGATGGGCAGCAATATTGACGCCATCACAACGGTATTCACTGAGTTTTACTACTGGGTTACCGTTGTCTTTATGTTTCTAATTCACGTGGGCTTTTGTATTTACGAAGTGGCCGCCAGTCGGCGGCGCAATCATCTCCATACTCTGATGAAAAACACTATGGTCATCCCGTTGGTGACGGTAACGTTCTTCTTCTTTGGCTGGTGGATTTATTTCGCATTTCCACATGGTCCGTTCATCTTCGAAGGCAAAGGTTTGGACTTTGCTGCTGCCGAAGGTGCGCGTCCATGGTCTCAAAACATGGGCACAAATATCAGTGACCGGATCAATGGTGTGTTCTGGGCGGCGTTCCTGCTGTTTTCATGGACAGCAGCGTCAATTGTTTCGGGCGCGGTTATCGAACGCATCCGCTCTGGTGCTTTCTGGATTTTGGCTGTCATCATCGGGTCGTTCACCTGGATTATTGATGCCGCGTGGGGCTGGCACTGGGATGGCTGGATGGTCAAACTTCTTGGTTATCATGATGCCTATGCATCTGGTGTTATCCACGCAATTGCAGGTGGGTTTGCCCTCGGCGTATTGCTGGTTCTCGGGCCGCGTCTTGGCAAGTTTACCGCGGATGGAACACCGCGGGATATTCCGCCGCACAATGTGTGGATGGTCACCGTTGGCCTGTTCCTGATCTACACCGGGTTCTGGGGCTTTTATGCTGCATGTAATGTGCCGATCATTTCACCTGAAGCGATTGGCGGGCAGATCACCGGAACAACCTGGACTGCGACAAATATCTATCTCGCGCCAACTACTTTGTCGGCGATTACATTTAACTTCCTGATGTCTCTGTCGGGTGGGTTGATGGTGGCCTACATTGTGTCCAAGGGAGATGCGTTCTGGACTTACTCAGGCGGACTTGCAGGCATAATCACCGCATCTGCGGGCAATGATCTCTATCATCCAATTCAGGCAATGCTGATTGCCGGTGTTGGTGCATGGGCAGCCTACAAGCTTCACTTCTGGGTCGAGCGTAAGTTCAAGATCGACGATGCCGTTGGTGCAGTTGCCGTGCATGGCTATGCAGGCTTTATCGGCCTTGTGATTTGCGGATTTATGCTCTGGGGCCAACCTTCGTCTCCATATGAAGGCTATGCGACGATCAATCCAATTGGTCAATTCATCGGAGCTCTTATCATGTTTGGCTTGCTTGGTTTCCTTCCTGCCTGGATCGTTTCGAAGATTCTTAACGGAATGGGTTTGCTACGCATTCCGCGTAAAGTGGAACTTGAGGGTCTCGATTTTGAGACTAATCAGGATTACGAAGCTGCATTGGCCGATGTAATCGCTGCTGAAAACGCACTGGTTAAATAGCTCTCTGGATTTGAAAGGAAAAAATCAATGTCTACAAATGGAATGTCAAGTTGGGCTGTTGACCTGAAAGACGTCGCTGCAGTCTATCCTTTCCAGGGTACCGAGTTCATCATGTTTATAATCGGACTCGCCTTCTGGATTTGGTGGCATGTTGCTCAAATGCGCATGGAAAAAGAGGAAATCCATCATGAGATGGACGCTGATGCATCCGGCAAAAAAGCCAAAGAGGCTATAGACCGATATTAGAATCGCGATGCAATTGCGAAAATAATCAGGCTGGCCAGCTTTTGTTGGCCAGCCTTTTCACTTTATGGATGGCCCTATGAGCATTCGTGATGCGCTTGGCGCAGTACCTGCGAAACCAATTATACTGACCGCTGTACTGTTTACAGTCGGGGCGGCGGCTTGGCACGGTTGGACATTAAACTCGATCTGCACTCATCGTGCGGAACTAACTGCAAGCTTGCAAGGCTGGGCAAGTGCTGCACTACAGCGGCGAGCCGCGAATGCTGCGCTTGCAACAGCCACGAACTTTGAGTGGGACGAA
>CAJQND010000213.1 GCA_905479595.1 uncultured Hyphomicrobiales bacterium | reverse complement strand
TTAACAGTTTTCTTTTCCAGTCTTTCGGCAACATCGTTCTTGGCATCTTCAATGCTCATGCCGTCAAGAAATTCGGAGTTCCCAAGTTTTCCAGGGCCGACATATGCTTCGTCCTGGATATAGAACCCTTCAGCTGTTTGGCCGTCCGGGATAACGACGGGTACAACTGCCAGATCATATTTGCGGGCGAAGTCGAGGTCGCGTTGGTCATGAGCCGGGCAACCGAAAACCGCGCCTGTTCCGTAATCCATCAATACAAAGTTCGCCACATAAAGAGGAACGCTGGCATCATTGTTAAACGGATGTTTTACTTTAACGCCGGTGTCGTAACCGCGTTTTTCGGCACGCTCAATGACTTCTTCACTCGTTCCCAGGCGTTGGCATTCTGCGATGAACTCAGCCAGACCAGCATTTTGCGCAGCGAGTTCTGCGGCCAGTGAGTGATCTGCAGCCATGGCGCAGAAACTGGCACCAAAAATGGTGTCATGACGGGTCGTGTAAAGATCAATGCTCGATGTTGAAATGGTATCAGGGACGTTTTCGAGTTCCCACACCATATGCAGTCCTTCAGAACGACCGATCCAGTTGCGCTGCATAGTGCGCACTTTTTCCGGCCAGCGATCGAGCCCGTCCAGGGCATCGAGAAGATCTTGCGCAAAATCTGTGATCTTGAAAAACCATTGAGTCAGCTCACGCTGCTCAACCAAAGCCCCGGACCGCCATCCGCGACCCTCTATTACCTGCTCATTTGCAAGTACTGTCTGGTCGACGGGGTCCCAGTTGACTTTCGATTTGCGCCGCTCAACAAGCCCGCTTTCGAGAAAGTCGATAAACAATTCCTGCTGATGACGGTAATAAGCTGCATCGCAGGTCGCAAATTCGCGGCTCCAATCGAGAGAAAACCCCATCGATTTAAGCTGTGTTCGCATGGTGTCAATATTGGCATAGGTCCAGGTTGCGGGATGAGTCTTGTTTTCCATCGCGGCGTTTTCGGCCGGCATACCAAATGCATCCCAGCCCATTGGATGTAATACATTGAACCCCTGCGCACGCTTATAACGGGCAATGACATCACCCATCGTATAGTTGCGCACATGACCCATATGAATGCGGCCAGACGGATAAGGAAACATCTCAAGCACATAGTATTTCGGCAAGGATGTATCCGTGCTGGCCTCAAATGATTTATTCTCGTCCCAAATCTTTTGCCAGCGTGGCTCGGATTCGCGCGGATTGTAGCGCTCCATACTCGGTCCCGTTTCCTTGTCAGATCACACTCGTATATACCGGATGCAGCATTTACACCCACTTGCACCTGCTCACAAGACCGCTATAGCTTTGACCAGATAATAAAACGGAATCGCATTATGAGCCATCACCCAACAACCGACGATGTTGAAGGCGGAAAATCCAGCCCTGCTGCCCACCATGAAGGACTGGCAGATGTGCGCGCGCGCATTTCAGATGCCGCAAGTGAAGCGGGTCGACCAGAAGATGCGGTGACACTTGTAACCGTGACCAAGACATTTGATGTTGAACACATCCGACCCGTTATCGAAGCAGGGCAACGTGTATTTGGAGAAAACCGCGTTCAGGAAGCTCAGGCGAAATGGCCAATGCTGAAAGATGAGTACCCAGATATTGATTTACATCTGATCGGCCCGTTGCAGACCAACAAGGCCAAGGAAGCGGTTGCGCTATTTGATTGTATTGAAACCGTGGACCGGCCCAAGCTTGCCCGTATCCTCGCTGGAGAAATGGAAAAGCAGGGTCGCAAACTAAGACTTTTTGTTCAGGTAAATACTGGTGAAGAACCACAAAAGGCAGGTGTTCTGCCAGAAAACACCGATGCCTTCATTGCCCAATGCCGCGATGAATTCAAACTCGATATCGATGGTCTAATGTGCATCCCCCCGGCAGGCGAAGAGCCGTCTTTACATTTCGCATTGTTGAAAAAAATTGCCGAACGAAATGGTTTGGCCGGATTATCAATGGGTATGAGCGGCGATTTTGACATTGCGGTACGATTTGGTGCCACACATGTGCGGGTCGGATCGGCCATCTTCGGGGCTCGTAGCTACCAGATTGCCTAGATTATCATTACCGTTTCAGGGCCGCATTGCGCCAAAACTTTGCGCATATCTTTAAGCGAGATTGCGACGCAGCCTTCTGTGGGCCGGTAATCATCGTGGGCCAGATGGAAAAAAATTGCGCTGCCAAGGCCGCGTTTCGGCGGGCTGTCATTATACCCAAGTGGAACAACAACATCGTAGACATGGTCTTTGCGCCACATCTCTTCATATGATCCGGAAAATGGCAGGTTTACGAGTTGATTATAATGCGAACTCGCCGAGTCATCGCACCAGCCATCATCCTGCTCAATGACTGAACGTGATAAGGCACATTCTGGTGCGGCAATCCGGTCTGCGCGAAAAAACAGCTCGCGCAACGGCCAGGTGCCAATGGGTGTTGCGCCATCACCTTCGCGCTTGCGGCTTGTAAATCCAGCCCGGCCCAGGGCGCAGGAAACGCTTAAGGTGCCAGCTTGCAATTGTCCGCGCGATAAGCGGGGATTTGTGGTAATCACACGGATATGAGAAAGAATGTTTTGCATTAAGAACCGATTGCTACCTTCTGCCGTATAACATTCCGTGCACAAAATGTTGAAGATGATCTATATTTTACGTCTCTTGTCATGGAACACCAGCGACATTATTTTGAATGCACTCTTTGCGTCATCTGACCGCCAATCACGGGGAACTGGTAATGAGCACTGCTAAAAAGATCATGATTTGTGATGACGATGATCCATTGCGTGAATCGCTGATGGAGCAGTTTGCCCTGCATGAGGAATTTGCCGTGCTTGATGCGGCAAACGCAACCGATGCATTGAAGCTGGCGAAAGAAGACCATATTGATTTGATCCTCTTGGATATCAACTTGCCGGATATGGATGGCCGGGAAGCCTGCAAGCTCATGCGGCGCAACGGCACGAAGTGCCCGATCATCATGCTCACGGCGGAAGATTCCGATTCTGATACCATTCTTGGCCTGGATGCTGGTGCCAATGATTATGTGACCAAGCCATTTAGGTTTGGTGTCCTGCTTGCCAGGGTGCGGGCACATTTGCGCCAGCACGAACAATCAGAAGATGCCGTGTTCACCATTGGGCCATATACATTCCGCCCAAGCGCGAAACTTTTGCTGTTGGAAGATCAATCGAAGATCAGACTGACGGAAAAAGAAACGTCTATTTTGAAATATCTCTATCGGGCAGGCGAGCAAGTGGTCGGCCGTGATGTGCTATTGCACGAAGTTTGGGGATATAATGCTGGCGTCACGACCCATACGCTTGAGACACATATCTACCGGTTACGGCAAAAAATCGAGGCTGATCCGTCAAATGCGGAGATTCTTGTGACCGAAACAGGTGGCTATAAACTCGTTCCCTGAAACGCTGCGTTCGATACAAGCCTTTTCCACAATCATTGTTTGCGCTAGAACCCCGTTTGTGATCTTCCGGGCATAGAGGTATGATTCGTGAGGATCAGCCATTGGGTGATTCTTTATGCCCGGAAGGTGTGTTAGTGCATGCCATTGCCGGGTGCGGTATGAACGGGGCTAACCACCTATGAGAACGGGGCAGCAGTTGCCGCTGACAAGGGGACGCGGATGAGAGTTAAATCCGACGTTGAATATTTGCGGCAAATCCCGCTTTTTGCAGGGGTTGACGCTGCGCATTTACAAGTTCTCTCTTTTTCAACAAAGCGGCGAAACTTTGCATCTGGCCGCCTTCTTTTCAAGGAAGGTGAAACTGGCAGCGCAGCGTTCATGGTTATTGAAGGTACGGTTGAGCTTTTCACAGGGCGACGGGCATCGCGCCGGCAAGTTGCTGAAGCTGGTGAAGGTGCACTTTTGGGCGAAACTGCCATGGTGGCGGGTGCGCCCTATAGTGTTTCGGCGAAAGCAGAAAGCAAAGTTGTAGCGCTCGAAATCACCCGCAAGATCTTTTTTGCCGTTGCTGATGAATTCCCAGGCTTTGCAGCCCATGTCATGGGTGCGCTGAATGAACGCCTGGAAGAAAACCTGGATGATCTGAAAGAAATTCAGGACCGGCTTAATTCAGCTGGATCATGGGAAGCCCTCTAGGTTTTTCCCTAGACATCAAGGGTTGCGACCACTGGCGCATGGTCAGACGGCTTTGGCTCCCAACCCCGCGCATCACGCATGATTTCCACCGATGAGCAGGTATCTCCGATAGCAGGAGATAGCCAAACATGGTCCAGCCGCCGGCCCTTGTTTGCCGCTGACCAGTCGCGGGCGCGATAGCTCCACCATGTGTAGAGCTTTTCATCGTCTGAGGCGTGTTCGCGCATGATATCCACCCAATTGGCAGCTTTGCGAACTTGCTCCATATGCTCTATTTCTACCGGCGTATGGCTGACGACCTTGAGTAGTTGCTTGTGGGACCACACATCATTTTCGTGTGGCGCGATATTCAGATCACCAACCAAAACCGAACGATCATTTGCGCTTGCTGACGAAAACCAGTTTTCCATTTCGCGCAAAAATTTCAGTTTATGATCAAATTTCTCATTAATTGCCGGATCAGGTTCATCTCCTCCCGCTGGAACATAAAAATTGTGGATGTTCACTGGCCCGCCGGGGCGCATGATGGTTGATTGGGTGTGGCGGGCGTCGTCTTTGCCACAAAACTGCCTGTGGGATTGTTCTGAAAAGGGATGACGAGATACAGTTGCCACCCCGTGATAGCCCTTTTGGCCACGAACATGGATGTGCTCATAACCAAGAGCGCGTATCGGATCGTAGGGAAATTGGTTTTCCTCACACTTTATTTCCTGCATGCAGAGCACGTCGGGCTTCACTTCGCTAAGAAGCCGCTCTACAAGGCCGATGCGCAAACGCACAGAGTTGATGTTCCAGGTGGCAATTTTAAATGTCATGGGAATACTCACTTTTGAATGCGCTAATGATAACCCGGAACGCTGGGGGTTTCCAGTCGGGTTCCATATCCCATATAAGGGCAGCTATGAACACTGGGTCACATATCCCTTTCCGCAAGATGAATGGTCTTGGAAACGATTTTGTTATTCTTGATGCGCGCATCCGCGCTCTTAAGATTGACACGGTTTCCGCGCGCGCCATCGCCAGTCGCGAAACGGGCATTGGCTGTGACCAGCTCATCGTTCTCGAAAAGTCACCTATTGCAGATGTGCGCATGCGTATCTGGAACAATGAGGGTGGAGAGGTTGAATCTTGTGGTAATGCCACCCGCTGCATCGCCGATCTTCTTCTCGATACCGATAGTGCTGAAAAATTGTCGGTAGATACGACAGGCGGGTTGCTGAAATGCTTTCGAACCGGCAAAGATTTGATCTCGGTGGATATGGGCGAACCGCGCGTTCATTGGTCGCAAATACCGCTGGCGGAAGAGTTTCACGATACACGCGCTATCGAATTGCAGATCGGCCCAATCGATGCGCCAATTTTGCATACCCCAAGCGTCGTAAATGTAGGAAACCCTCATTGCTTCTTTTGGGTGGATGACGTGAACGCATACGATCTTGCCCGTATGGGCCCACTTTTGGAAAACCATCCGATTTTTCCTGAGCGCGCGAATATTTCCCTTGCCCAGGTGGAAAGCCGCGAACGGGTTATACTAAAAGTCTGGGAACGTGGTGCAGGATTAACCCGCGCGTGCGGAACCGCAGCTTGCGCGGTGGTCGTTGCTGCGGCGCGTAAAGGCCTGTGCGAACGCAAAATCACGGTTGGTCTCCCTGGTGGGGATTTGGAGCTGGAATGGCGCGAAGACGACAATCATATTCTGATGACCGGGCCGGTGGCGTATGAGTTTGACGGTGTGTTGCCGCCAGGCTTGCTGGAATAGGAACACTTGATGGCAGAGCCAGAACTCATAACTTTTGGCTGCAGACTCAATAGTTTTGAGTCTGAGATTATGCGCGCCCATGCGGCAGACGCAGGCCTCGAAAATGCAGTTATCGTAAATACATGTGCGGTGACATCTGAAGCCGCACGCCAGGCACGCCAGTCAATCCGGCGCCTGCGCCGTGAGCGTCCTGACGCGAAAGTTATCGTCACTGGATGTGCAGCACAGGTGGACCCGGCGGCGTTTTCCAACATGCCGGAAGTGGATTTAGTGCTTGGCAATGAAGAAAAACTCCGCGCAGAAAGCTTTGTCCCAGACAATTTTGGTGTTGAGAGCGAGGAGCGGGTCAAGGTCGGCGATATTATGGACGTGCGTGAAACAGCGCCTCATCTGATTGATGGATTTGCCGAGCGCACACGGGCGTTTGTGCAAATCCAAAACGGATGTGACCATCGCTGCACGTTTTGCATTATTCCTTATGGCCGGG
>CAJQND010000212.1 GCA_905479595.1 uncultured Hyphomicrobiales bacterium | reverse complement strand
GCAATCCGGTTTCTTTTGTAGTGCCCTGTCACAGAGTTCTGGGAAAATCCGGCAAAATGTGCGGTTATCACTGGGGCATTACACGCAAACGCGCCATACTCGGCTGGGAAGCTGGACTGACACAGAACTAGGGTCTTGACCCTGGCTAGAGGTTACTCGAGAACCTGTTTTTTGATGATTTCGCATTTATCGCCAAGTTGGTAGACGATCGGCACACCGGTCGCCAACTCACGGGCGATGATTTCGTCAGCGCTAAGCTCTTCCAGCATCATGATAAGCGCACGCAGTGAATTACCATGCGCCGCGACAAGAATACGTTCTCCATCCATCACCCGAGGACGAATATTCGCATCGAAATAAGGGAGGACCCGTTCGGCTGTATCTTTCAGGCTCTCTCCACCTGGTGGCGGAATATCGAAAGAACGCCGCCAGATATGAACCTGTTCATCGCCCCATTTTTCCCGCGCATTATCTTTGTTAAGGCCGGAGAGATCTCCATAATCACGCTCGTTCAATGCTTGGTTTTTGGTGGTTGAAAGTTCCGCCTGACCAAGTTCATCGAGGATGATCTCACACGTATGCTGGGCGCGGGTTAAGGCGCTGGTATAGGCAGCATCAAATGTGACGCCAAGATCACGGAGTTTCTCGCCCGCCGAATGCGCCTCTGAAACGCCCTGCTCTGTGAGGCCCGGGTTACGCCAGCCCGTAAACAGGTTCTTCAGATTCCACTCGCTTTGTCCATGGCGGACCAACACTAAAAGGCGTTCCATAATTTCTATTCCAACAGTTGGTGGGCCAAATTCAGGCCTCAGTCGTCGATTCCGAGCACATCGGTCATTGAGTACAGCCCGGGCTTCTGATTGCGACCCCATAAAGCCGCCTGGATAGCTCCCCGAGCAAAGATATCTCTTGATTCAGCGCGATGGGTAATTTCTATTCGTTCTGATTCACCTGCAAAAACTACAGAATGTTCGCCTACAACACTGCCACCACGCAATGTGGCAAAACCAATATCTCCACTGGTGCGTGCGCCAGTATGTCCATCGCGTGAACGCACCGAATGATCTGCAAGGTCCACACCGCGGCCATCTGCCGCTGCCTGACCGAGCATGAGCGCAGTGCCGGAAGGCGCGTCTACCTTATGGCGATGATGCATTTCCACCACTTCAATATCAAATTCAGCACCCAGTGAACGTGCTGCCCGTTTGACCAACGCAGTCAGCAGGTTCACCCCAAGGCTCATGTTCCCAGCCTTGATAATCCGGGCATGGCGCGCAGCAGCTTTGATTTTTGCTTCATCGTCACTAGAGAACCCGGTTGTACCGATAACGTGCACAATCCGCGCCTGCGCAGCCAAAACACTGTGCTCAACGCTTGATTGAGGGGAAGAAAAATCAATCACTCCGTCAATTGAGGCAAACAGATCAAGCGGGGTTTCGGTGACGGTTGCATTGATCGGGCCGAGCCCCGCGAGAACGCCCATATCTTCGCCAGCGTATTCCGAACCAGGGCGTTCTGTGCCTCCAGCGACTTCGCAGCCCTCGGTTTCATGCACCAGGCGCGTTAAAGTGCGGCCCATGCGGCCACCCGCACCAATGATAGCCAAACGCATATTGCTCATGGAAATTCTTCCTCAAAAACGGGTTTTTGCGACACCGTACATCTCACAAACGCATATAACAGCCAGCGGATTAATAAAAAAGAGCTTTGACCACTCGCTTTGTTGTTTCAGGCACGATAATCTGTTCGAAAATGGAAATCCCGAAAAGGGGCATTTGGGAGAGAACCTGAAATGGTGCATGTTCAGCAGTCAATAATGTTGGATGCCAGTGCAAGCGACGTCTGGGGAATTATTGGCAATTTCGACAAGATGAATGACTGGCACCCGGCAATTCTCACAACCGAGAGTGAAGACACCGAAAATGGGCATCAGCGCGCATTGAGTCTCCTTGGCGGCACAAAAAAGCTGCTGGAGCGGTTGGATGAATTGGATAGTGAAAAGTTCACCTATTCATATACAACGATTGACGGCCCCTTGCCGGTGAACAATTTTACCGGCCAAATCACCATTGAACCTGGCGAAGATGAGGGTTGTACAGTTGTATGGTCTGGTGATTTTGAGCCCGAAGGCACGACTAAAGAAGACGCAAGTGCCGTGATTGAGGGATATTTCTCGACTGGCCTGAACGGTCTCAAGAAGCAGCTCGCCCCCAAAAGCTAACTTATCTGCAGGTCAAACACCTTCAACAATAACGATATCGGCGATACCTGCGTTCTTACGATGGGCTTTGGCGTCCTGGTATTCTGCTGAATTATAGCAAGCAATCGCATCTTCATAGGAAGCGAATTCGATTACCACATTACGCGGTCTGCCAGAACCTTCCATTTGGGACGCAGAACCGCCACGTGCCAACATATGCGCATTGAATTTTTTGAACGCCTTGGCCGAGCCCGCAACATAGTGCTTATATTGTTCCGGGTCCGAAACTTCTACATGGGCAATCCAGTATCCTTTGGCCATTAAATGTGCCCTTTCCCTCAAAAATCGTTGTTAAAGCATAGAAGGCAAAACGCGGTCTGGAGGCGTGTGCCCATCAATAAATGTCTTGATATTGATGATTACTTTCTCGCCCATATCGACACGGCCTTCAATTGTCGCTGAGCCCATATGAGGCAGCAAAACCACCCGGTCAGATTTCACAAGTTTCGGATTAACTGCAGGCTCGTGCTCAAAAACATCAAGGCCAGCGCCTGCTAATTCATTTCCGTCGAGCATGCGTGCAAGAGCGTTTTCATCAATCACCTCGCCACGCGCGGTATTGATAATATAGGCGTCGGGACGAATCAGTTTCAGCCGCCGGGCAGATAACAGATGATATGTTGCTGGCGTGTGTGGACAATTGACCGAAATAATATCCATTCGCGCCAACATCTGATCAAGACTATCCCAGTATGTGGCCTCCAACTCGCTCTCAATTGCCGGGTTTACCCGCCGACGATTGTGATAGTGAATTTGCAGGCCGAAAGCCTTGGCGCGCTTCGCCACTGCCTGACCAATCCGGCCCATACCAATAATACCCAACCGTTTGCCATAAATCCGATTTCCAAGCATCCAGGTCGGCGACCAGCCGGTCCAATTTGTGTCCGATCCAATTACTCTTGCGCCTTCCGGCAATCGCCGTGCCACCGCCAGAACCAGGGCCATGGTCATGTCGGCTGTATCTTCGGTCAAAACACCCGGTGTGTTGGTAACGAGGATGCCACGATTTGACGCAGTCTCTACATCGATATTGTCGACCCCCGTACCAAAATTTGCGATCAATTTAAGATTCTCGCCCGCCTGGGAGAGCACCGCGCGGTCAATTCGGTCGGTCACCGTTGGTACCAGCACATCAGCTTCTTTGACCGCTGCCACAAGTGCAGCCTGATCCATTGGCGTATCATCGATGTTCAGCCGGGTATCGAACAACTCGCGCATCCGGGTTTCAACAACATCCGGCAATTTCCGCGTGACGATTACGAGCGGTTTTTGCGTGTTCATTCAAAAATCTCCGACCAAGGCTAAGGATGACAAAAGTTAACTTATATTAAAGATAAAATTGTCATAGTTATACACTTCCAGTTTTACGCGGCTTTGTGTAAAATCGCGCATGCCTTGTCTAGCAGACTGGTGGACAAAAAAGGAAGAGGGGTTCTCCTGTTAGCGTGGGTATATAGAAATACGGCGGGGCATTTTTTGGTTTTTTGCACTTGTGTATTTTGCGCTATCGGTTTCAGGGGATGTGATTTTTGGGAATGAAGACTATGGGGTTTAGCCGGAAACGGATTATGGCGATCGCGGGGATTTGCGTTGGTGCCGGATTTGTGGCCACTGCAATTTTCAGCATTGGTTTTTCGCAGGATTCCGCTACCGCCAACAACACGACAAAAACCTTAGTTTCCGAAACCCGGCCCAATTCAAATCTTGGCCCAAGTGGCCTTCCGGTTCCTCGTTTCGTTTCTCTAAAGCGTAACAAGGTTAATGTACGAAAAGGTCCCTCAACTGATCACCGGGTAACCTGGATTTACACATCCAAGGGTTACCCCGTTGAAATTATTGCAGAATCTGATAATTGGCGGCGCATTCGCGATGCCCAGGGCGATGAAGGCTGGGTGTTTCACAGCCTTCTGTCCGGCACACGAACAAGCGTTGTTGCCCCATGGGGTGACGCTACTCAGGTTCCACTGCTGTCTGAACCTTTATCAGGCGCCACTGCGGTTGCAAGCCTGAGTTCTGGCGTTATGGGATCAATCGGCAAGTGCACCGGTCAATGGTGCATGATTGCGGTGCCAGGATTTTCCGGCTGGGTCCGGCAAGATCGCCTATGGGGCGTTTATCCCGGCGAACAGATCGAATAGACCGCGTTTTTTATTTATCCGCCAAGCGGACAATCACATCAATCCGGCTAATATCTGTACCTGGTGGAATTTCTGGCAGACCGATGACTTTCAAGTCGTGGGTTTCGATATCAACCAGGCTGCCATCTGATTCCATAAAGAAATGATAGTGATTTGATGTATTTGTATCAAACAAGGTGCGCGAGCCATCAATTGCCACTTCGCGCAACAACCCGGCATCGGTAAACTGGTTCAACGTGTTGTAGATCGTCGCGAGGGAAACCGGAATTCTTGCTTCTTCGGCCTCTTCGTGGATTTTTTCAGCTGAAAAATGGCGGTCACCACCAGCAAACAACAATTCAGCTAGAGCGACACGCTGACGCGTTGGACGCAGTCCTGCGTCGCGCAGTTTGTTTATCACTTCACACATATGGACAGGCATTACACAAACCTTTTCACACTTAACCGGACAAGCATTTTGTCCATCTACCCCCAAGGTGCGACTATACTGTTTCTGCAAAGCATTCGCAATTACAGAAAATCACTGTAGACGTGCATCTTTGATTTGGTTTTGCGGGTTTCTGCACTATGTTACCAACAGAATATCGTTGGTGAGAGGCCAAACTAGAGGGCGATTGAATTAAATGAGTGAGCGTCAGTCAAGTTTTGATTATGAGGGGTTGCTGTCCTGCGGACGCGGCGAGCTGTTTGGTCCGGGAAATGCACAATTGCCCTTGCCACCAATGCTGATGTTTGATCGCATCACATCCATATCTGAAGATGGCGGTCCCAATGGTAAGGGCCAGATAGTCGCAGAACTGGATGTTACGCCTGATTTATGGTTTTTCGCCTGCCACTTTCAAGGTGACCCGGTCATGCCAGGCTGTCTTGGGCTTGATGCATTATGGCAAATGACCGGATTTTTCCTCGGCTGGCTAGGGCTTGAAGGTAAAGGCCGTGCGCTTTCGGCCGGCGAAATCAAGTTTACCGGCATGATCACGCCCGAGATCAAAAAAGTGGAATATGTTGTCAATTTCAAACGGGTAATCAATCGAAGATTGGTGCTCGGTATCGCTGACGGTTTGCTAAACGCCGACGGCGAGACTATCTATACCGCAAATGATTTGCGGGTCGGATTGTTCAAGCCTGAAGGGTCTTGAGCTCCAGCATTTTGCAAAACAGTCTTCACAGCCAATGCGCCAGATGACACATTGGGGTTACCTAAAGGTCTGAGGCGCTACGGAAAGGAACACGTGCATGAGGCGAGTGGTCGTCACAGGGATTGGGATTGTCTCCTCAATAGGAAACAACACCCAGGAAGTAACCGCATCCTTGCGCGAAGCCAAATCCGGCATCGTCAAGGTTGATGAGTACGAGCAACTTAACTTTCGTTGCCAGGTGCATGGCGCACCGACGCTCGATGTCGAAGAAGCCGTAAATCGGCGGGTGCGGCGGTTTATGGGCGACGGCGCAGCGTGGAACTACGTTTCCATGGAGCAGGCAATTGCCGATTCTGGCTTGGAAGAAAGCGATATCAAAAACGAGCGCACGGGCATTATTATGGGCTCCGGTGGGCCGTCCACCAAAGTGCTTATCAAAGCGGCTGACATTACCCGTGATACAGGCCCAAAACGCATTGGGCCATTTGCCGTACCGGCCTCCATGTCATCAACCAATTCCGCTACCCTTGCCACGCCGTTTGGCATCAAGGGCGTGAATTATTCCATCTCCTCGGCCTGCGCCACATCAACCCATTGTATCGGCAATGCGGCTGAATTGATCCAATGGGGCAAACAGGACGTGATGTTTGCCGGCGGCGGGGAAGCGCTGGACTGGTCGATGTCCAACCTGTTTGATGCCATGGGTGCCATGTCGAGCAAGCACAACGATACGCCAAGCACTGCCAGCCGCGCCTATGACATTAGCCGCGATGGTTTTGTGATTGCCGGTGGTGCAGGTGTGGTCATTCTTGAAGAGCTTGAACATGCCAAGGCCCGTGGTGCAAAGATATACTGCGAGCTGACCGGCTATGGTGCAACATCAGATGGCTATGACATGGTACAGCCATCTGGCGAGGGCGCTGTGCGCTGTATGCGACAAGCACTGGCAACGGTTGGCGAAAAGGTTGACTATATTAACCCGCACGCGACCTCAACACCGATTGGCGATATACGCGAGATCGAAGCGATCCGCGAAGTTTTCGGCGATGATATCCCACCTATTTCCGGGACCAAATCACTCACCGGCCACAGCCTCGGTGCCACTGGTGTGCAGGAATCAATTTATTCGATCCTGATGATGCAAAACAGCTTCATCTGTGAAAGTGCACATATCACCGAGCTTGATCCTGTTTTTGCCGATATTCCAATCATTCGCGAGCGTCAGGACAATGTGGAATTGAACACCGTTCTTTCCAACAGTTTTGGTTTCGGTGGAACAAATGGAACATTGGTTTTCCAGCGCTACGCTGGGTAAATCCATCCTAAGCTTCAACATCTCAAAGCGGGACTAAAATGCCAAATAGTGAACTGCCATCTGCGGGTCCGTTGATGAGAGGCAAACGCGGGCTCATCATGGGCGTCGCCAATAAAAACTCAATCGCCTGGGGGGCCGCACAAATGCTGTCTGCCCATGGCGCCGAGCTCGCATTCACCTATCAGGGCGAAGCATTCGGCAAACGGGTGCTTCCCTTGGCAGAGAGCACAGGGTCCAAACTTGTTTTGCCATGTGATGTAGAAGATATCGACACAGTGGATACCGTGTTCGACACCCTCAAAAAAGAATGGGGTGGTATAGATTTTCTCGTTCACGCCATCGCGTATTCCGACAAAAACGAACTTATGGGCAAATACGCCGATACCACCCGTGAAAACTTCATTCGCACAATGGTAATCTCGTGTTTTTCATTTACCGAAATTGCCAAACGAGCGGCCGGACTAATGAATGAAGGCGGATCTCTTGTGACCCTCACCTATGGCGGCTCAACCAGGGTCATGCCGAATTACAATGTGATGGGAGTTGCCAAGGCAGCGCTGGAATCTTCGGTTCGCTATCTGGCATCAGACTATGGACCGGAAGGTGTGCGGGTGAATGCAATTTCCGCAGGTCCGATGCGCACATTGGCTGGGGCCGGTATTGCCGATGCCCGCGCTATGTTTTCATTCCAACGCCAGCATTCTCCTCTACGACGTCCAGTTACACTGGATGAAGTTGGCGGAGCCGCACTCTACCTTCTGAGTGATCTCTCCGGTGGAGTCACCGGTGAAGTGCATTTTGTCGATGCGGGCTATAACACTATTTCAACCCCACGACCTGAAGACATGAAAGATAATGGCACCGCTGAATAAGTCTTTGCCCTTTTAGCCTCAATAAAAAGGACGCAGGATTTTTCAACCCTGCGCCCTGATACTATTCAGGATATGCGACGAGACTTAATCGTCCCCGTCTTCATCCTTTTTTTCTGATAGATCTTCGCCGGTTTCCTGGTCGACCTGTTTCATGGAAAGGCGAACCTTGCCACGATTGTCGAAGCCGAGCAGTTTCACTTTCACATCATCACCCTCGTTGACGACATCAGACACCTTCTCGACCCGGCGCGGAGCCAGTTCGGAAATGTGTACCAAGCCGTCTTTCGGGCCGAAGAAGTTCACGAACGCACCGAAGT
>CAJQND010000211.1 GCA_905479595.1 uncultured Hyphomicrobiales bacterium | reverse complement strand
ATGGATGCTATTATGGCGGGGAAAATTATATAGGCCATTTTTCCTGGTGTAGGACTGATGAGAAAGCTTTTTATCAAATCATCTCTTATTGTAGCAATTGCGGTTTTCGCCGGAGAGGCTGCGGCACGCAACGTCCAATGGATTTCACCAACCACACCTGCCGCTGGCGCACACGATCATAATGGTGAGATTAAAACAGCCTTGGTCGTTTCAGATGAAGCGGCGCGTATCGTGATTGATTTGTTTTCTTCCGCCGCAGATTCAGTAGATGACGCAACCCAGGGCAATAGCCGCGAGGAAGAAAACGGTTCCGACGCTGGCGTAAAAGTTGAAAGCGTTGAAGACCTCGATATCAAAACCGAGCGCCCGGCAAAAAAGCGCCGCCAGCTTGATGAGAACCGTTAGAGTTTCCCGCCGTTTAAAATTTTTCCATCGAAGCGCCCTTGCAGAACCGCACAATTCTTGTGAGGGTTAGCTTTAGGCTTTTGAACATCAGGAAATTTCAAAAATGAGCGCAATTCCTACACCCAGACCAGACTGGATGGACGAAGAACTCGACATGTTGTCAGAGGCTTCCCGGCGGTTTTACGAAACAGAGTGCGCACCCCATTATGAACGTTGGGAAGAAGAAGGACTGATTGACAGGCAAGTCTGGGAAAAAGCCGGTGAAACGGGGCTTCTCTGCGCTGAAGTCCCCGAAGCCTATGGCGGAGTTGGCGGCACATTTGCCCATGATGCAATAATTTGCCGGGAGGCCAATCTGGCCGGCATTGATGGTTTTGGCTTACCCCTGCACAGTGCCATCGTTGCACCCTACATTTTCAACTACGGCTCGGAAGACCAGCGCAAACGCTGGCTGCCGAAACTCGTATCTGGCGAATATATCGGTGCGATTGCCATGACTGAGCCCGCAGCCGGTTCTGACCTGCAAGGGGTAAAAACGACTGCAAAAAAAGACGGCAACCATTATGTCATCAACGGCCAGAAAACGTTCATTACCAATGGCCAGCACGCCAACCTGGTGATTGTTGTTGCAAAGACAGACCCCGCTGCCGGTGCCAAAGGTACATCCCTGTTCATCGTCGAAACTGACACAGTGGAAGGATATGAGAAGGGCCGCAACCTCGATAAAATCGGCCTTAAGTCCAACGACACCTCAGAGCTTTTCTTCACCGATGTGCGGGTTCCAGCCGACGCTCTTTTAGGGCCGGAAGAAGGCCAGGGCTTTTACCAGTTGATGGAGCAATTGCCTCAGGAAAGACTGCTGATCGCCATTCAGGCAATCGCCAGGATTGAACGTGCCCTCACTGTCACGCTTGAATATGTGAAGGAGCGAAAGGCGTTTGGCGAACGGATTATCGATTTCCAGAACACCAAATTCAAACTTGCCGAATGCAAGACCGAGGCAACCATCGCCAAGGTTTTTGTCGATAGCTGCATCAGCCAGCATCTGAAAGGTGAACTGGATGCAGCGACTGCTTCGATGGCAAAATACTGGATCACCGATTTGCAGTGCAAGATTATCGACCAATGCCTGCAATTCCACGGCGGTTATGGCTATATGAATGAATACCCGATTGCCCGCATGTATCGCGATGCCCGGGTTGAACGCATCTATGGCGGCACCAATGAGATCATGAAAGTTTTAATCTCGCGTACCCTTTAACTTCCGTAATAGGAAACCCCGATGAGTGTTGCAATCGACTACTATTTCTCCTTGTTGTCGCCTTGGGCCTATATCGGCCATGACGCGTTTCATGAAGCCATGAAACGGACTGGCGCAACCATCAACTACAAGCCGGTCGCTATCGGCACTTTGTTTGGAGAATCCGCTACTCTTCCGCTCGGCCAACGCCACAAGACCCGTCAGGCCTACCGCACATTGGAACTACAACGTTGGGCTATTAAACGCGGGCTGGATTTCAACAACTGGCCAGCCCATTGGCCGTTCACCCCCGTTACTGGCGATAAGATGATTATTGCAGCCCTTAAGGATGGTGCAGATCCTGCTGGCTTCATGCGCCAGGTTTTCACCGGAATTTGGGAGCGGGAAACCGACTTCAACAACGACGTCGAACTGGTCAATGCCGCTAACGCAGCAGGTCTTGATGGAGCCGCTCTTCTCGCACAATCCCAGAACGAAGAAGTTGACGCAATCTACGATGCCAACACCAAAACGGCCGTAGATGCCGGTATTTTCGGGGTCCCTGCTTACTTGTACAACGGCGAGTATTTTTGGGGCCAGGACCGGATCGAACTACTCGAAGACGCTATTAATGCTGGGCGCGATGGCTTTAAACCAGTGTTCCCAGCATCATAAGAGATCAACCCAGTGACAGATGAAATCATCAAAACCACCATCGATAACAAGGTCGCAACCTTAACGCTCAATCGTCCAGAGGCGCTTAATGCCTTTGCCCGTCCATTCTGGAAGCTTTTCCCAAAAACGGTCGAAGAACTCGACAGTTCGGGAGAGATTCGCGCCCTGGTGATCGCATCAACTGGCAAACATTTCACCGCTGGCATGGACCTCTCCGTTTTCCAGACCAAGCCGGATATGAGCGGTGTTGAAGCTGGCCGCCACCGGGCGGAAATGATGCGCACTGTGGCGCGGTATCAGGAAACCTTCAATTGTCTGGAACGGGCGCGCTTTCCTGTAATTGCAGCGGTTCAAGGTGGATGCATTGGCGGCGGCGTTGACCTCATCTCTGCTTGTGACATGCGCTATTGCACCGAGGATGCATTCTTTTGCATTCAGGAAATCAATATCGGCATGACGGCAGATGTCGGTACCTTCCCACGCCTGCAAAAAGTCATGGCGGAATCCGTGGTGCGCGAAATGGCCTATACAGGACGCCGATTAAACGCCGATCGGGCTTATGCAGCAGGCTTGGTCAATGAAGTTTGCAGCGATGCCGATGCCGCTTTGGAAGCTGCCCAAAAGGCAGCCCGTGAAATTGCCTCAAAATCACCATTGGCAATTTGGGGCACAAAGGAAATCATGAACTTTGGCCGTGATCACACCACCAGCGATACCTTAAAGCAGATGGCAACCTGGCAGTCCGGCATGTTCCAGGAAGACGATATGCGCGAAGCTATGACCGCAAGCCAGGAAAAGCGCACACCCGTTTTCGATGACTTGCTGCCCGATGATGACGTGCTCTAACGCATGTTAAAGCAGGTCCTTACTACACTGACGATCAACACTGCTGGTCCTGGCATGACCGAGTTCACCGGCGAAGCAGCTGCGTGGTTGTCGGAACAGGACGTGGACGATGGAGTGTTGACACTATTCATCCGCCACACCTCAGCCTCACTCACAATACAGGAAAACGCGGACCCGGATGTTCAGGCAGACCTCATTGACGCCTTAGACACCCTTGCTCCGCAAAGCAGCAGCTATCGCCACGGCTGCGAGGGGCCAGACGACATGCCTGCCCACATCAAATCGGCGATTACTTCCACATCCCTCACCGTGCCCGTGCAAAGCGGCCGCATGCTGCTTGGCACCTGGCAGGGGCTTTATGTCATTGAGCACCGCACCCGCCCACATGCCCGCGATATCGCGCTGCATTTCCTTGGAAGCTTCGCAGCGTAAAATGCCAAAAAAAAATGACGGGCTCAAAAAAGAGCCCGCCAAGTTTGGAAGGGAGGGATAAGGGGCTTCAGGGAGGAGAAGCCGCTTATCGGGAGGAAACGCCAAGAGCCAAATGGTCTTGGCGGGAAGAATACGCCGTTGGTTTGAATAAATTCTCGCCTCAAGCGTTGAAATGAATATGGGATATAGTGCAGTGCAGCACAATGGTCCGCCGGGTATATCAGCCATGCAGCACATGCATACCAGATCTAGGGGATATTTCGATTTCATCTCCCCTTGACCCAATGTTTTTTTAAGATAAGCCCCTATATAAGCAGAAATAAATCAAATGAACGCGGTTTGAGAGGCATTCATGGCGGGACGGCAAGATGAACGGATTGCAGTAATCGGCCTTGGCTATGTTGGCCTGCCGGTGGCGATTGCCTTTGCCGGAGCATTTTCCAGCGTGACCGGATACGATGTATCGCGTCAGCGCGTTGACGCATTGAAACAAGGTGAGGATGCGACCGGAGAAATCAGCAAGGATCGCCTGAAGGCTTCTTCCATTGTGCTTTCAGACGACCCGCAAAACCTCGCGGGAACAACGTTTTTTGCGGTCACGGTTCCAACCCCGGTGGATGCAGACAAGCGCCCGGATTTTGAACCATTGCGCCAGGCGTGCGCGCTGATCGGCCCGCACCTGACCGCTGGTGCCGTGGTGGTGTTTGAATCAACCGTCTATCCCGGCGCAACCGAAGAAATCTGCGGGCCGTTACTGGCTAAAGCCGCGAACCTTCCCCGTGACGCCTTCCATCTCGCCTATTCGCCAGAGCGCATCAACCCTGGTGACGCTGCCCATGGGTTGGAAAACATCATCAAAGTGGTGGCTGGAGAAGATGCCGCCACTCTGGAACGGGTGGCAAACGTCTATGAGGAAATCATCACCGCCGGGGTCCACCGCGCACCAAGTATTACGGTGGCAGAAGCAGCAAAGGTCATCGAAAACACCCAGCGCGACATCAATATTGCGTTGATGAATGAGTTAGCGGTGATTTTTGACAAGCTGAATATCCGCACTTCAGATGTGCTCGCCGCTGCCGGAACCAAGTGGAACTTTCTACCTTTCACGCCGGGGCTTGTTGGCGGACACTGTATTGGCGTCGATCCTTACTATCTGACATTTAAAGCAGAATCCGTCGGCCACCACCCGCAGGTCATTCTGGCGGGCCGCCGCATCAATGATGATATGAGCCGTTTTATAGGGCAGAAGCTGGTGAAACTGCTCATTGGCGCAGGGTTGATGAATGCATCTGCAAAGGTTGGCGTTTTAGGACTGACGTTCAAAGAAGACGTGCCGGATTTACGGAATTCAAAAGTGGCTGATGTTATCGCAGAACTGCGGGAATTTGGCATTGATCCGATGGTTCACGATCCCCACGCCACGCCCCATGACGCATTGGAACATTATGGTATTACCCTTTCACCGCTTGAAGACATGCATGATCTCGATGCGGTCATTGTCGCGGTTGGTCATAGCCAATACCGGGAAAATCTCGATGCGTTGATTAAGAAAATTCGTCCAGGAGGGGTGTTGATTGATGTGAAGTCAATCATCGATCCCAGCCATGTTCCCGCTGCCATAACCTATTGGAGCTTATAATAAAAAATGACTTACCTGGTCACTGGCGCTGCCGGATTTATTGGATTTCACACCGCCAAAACGCTCCTCGCGCGTGGTGAAAAAGTTGTCGGGATCGACAATCTAAACGACTATTATGACGTTAAGCTCAAGCATGACCGCCTGGCATTGTTAAAAGCCGAAAGCGGCTTTACCTTTCACAAAGTCGATCTCTCCGACATGGATGCCTTAAAAGAAACGCTTTCCGGCGCGCCAATCACCAAGGCCATTCATTTGGCCGCCCAGGCCGGGGTGCGCTATTCGATCGAAAACCCCCATGCCTATGTGCAATCCAACCTCGTTGGGCATCTCAACATACTGGAGCTTTGCCGAAATCTCGAAGGTTTTGAGCATCTTGCCTATGCCTCATCAAGTTCTGTTTATGGCGGCAATACCAAACTGCCATTTTCTGAAACTGACCGGGTAGATACGCCCATTTCACTTTATGCTGCGACCAAGAAGGCCGATGAATTGATGAGCCAGACCTATGCGCATCTCTACCGGATGCCGCAGACGGGATTGCGCTTTTTCACCGTTTACGGGCCTTGGGGCCGGCCTGATATGGCCATGTGGTTGTTTGCCGATGCTATTTTGAACGGCCACCCGATCAAGGTTTTCAACCATGGCGATATGCAGCGGGATTTCACCTATATAGATGATATTGTTGCAGGAATTCTCACCGTCATTGATGGACCACCGAGCGCCGAAACGACCGGTGCTCCGCACCGGGTTTACAATATCGGCAACAACCATCCTGAGCCGCTGCTCAAGATGATTTCCCTTCTGGAAGACTCCATTGGCCGCAAAGCGATAAAGCAAATGGAGCCAATGCAGCCCGGAGATGTCGCTGCAACATACGCGAATATCGACGCCATCAGCCACGACCATGGCTTCAAACCCAGCGTTCCGCTGGAAGACGGTATTGAGAGATTTGTGGCCTGGTACAAGCACTACAACGGCGTCAATTGACCAATTCATTCACATTTTCACTATTTTCCTAACCGAATTAAAACGCCGGGTGCGTACCCTTGCACTACATCGTCCACTGGGGGGCGGTAAGAAACAAAGGGCTTGATACACATGCCGGAAAACACCGCTTCAGAAGACCTCGAAAACCTGCGCGCAATCCTGATTGGCCCGTTTGAAGAGCATTTGCGGATGCGTGACGAGAAAATTCTCGAGGTTGTTTCCCAAATGCAGACAACCGTGTTTGAACGGGTGGCGAAACTTGAAGAAATCGTTGCAAAGCTCCCGGAATCTCTGGATCAGGACCGTCATCGTACCGTCATCGAAATTGGCGACGCCATGGCGCAACTCGGCCAGCAATTGCGGACATTTGGGGTAGAACCAGATGCCGAAACCCCTAGCACCACCGCGCCAGATGATGAATTTGAAAATCGGCAGGTGGACGAAACCGCGGCTCTGATCGCCCAGGTAGCTGGCTAGTATTCCTGCATTTCAATCGAACTCAACCTTGTCACGAAGCACCGGGATTTGCGGGAAATTTCGCTCAGCCCTTGGCAAACCAGCCGTTCTCGTATCAAATAATATTTGGGAGGCTGATCGGCTGGCTGTTTTTGCACGCCAATCGTCCGCTGGGTTTGGGGTGAGGTTTGAATATGTCCGGCTACAAAATTGTAATTGCTGATGATCATCCACTTTTTCGGGATGCGTTAACGCAGACTCTGGCAAATCTCTATGACGATGTGAGCTTCGATGGAGCCGGGTCGTTGGACGAGGTAATGCAGGTTCTGGACAAAA
>CAJQND010000210.1 GCA_905479595.1 uncultured Hyphomicrobiales bacterium | reverse complement strand
CTTCATCAATTTCGAATACGATAAGACGTAAGGTCACTTTCAAAGGTGCGGCATAAGTCATGCCACGCTGTTGGCACTCCTCAACGTCATATTTCGGTTTTTCGAAGTCGTAATGTACGAATTCCAGTGTCGAAATACCGGCAAAATCAGTGATTGGAAATACTGATTTGAATACAGCCTGCAGCCCCTCTTCCGGGCGACCGCCCTCGGGTTCTGCCATTTGCAGAAACTGAGCATAAGATTCTTTTTGAACCTCGATCAGATTCGGCATTTTGGCCTGTTCGGCAATCTTTCCGAAATACTTACGAACGCGCTTTGCTCCGGTGAGAGTCTGCGTCATGTTCGCTCCTTTATCCGCCTGTTATATGCCTGATTTGACGCCGTTTAACGGCTCTCCAGGACCGTTTCCACCGGAAACACCCCTAAAAAACCGTTACACCAAATCTCAAAATAATCCGGCCCCGGAACCCGTTACAGGTTCCGGCGCCGGGTACGCAATTACTTGAGCTCGATCGTTGCTCCTGCAGCTTCGAGCTTTTCTTTAATTTCGTCGCCTTCAGCCTTAGGAACACCTTCTTTGATCGCTTTCGGTGCGCTTTCGACCAAGTCCTTGGCTTCTTTCAGGCCAAGTCCTGTGATGGCACGAACTTCTTTGATGACGTTGATCTTCTGGTCGCCAAAAGAGGTCATGACCACATCAAAGTCTGTCTTTTCTTCAGCAGCGGCTTCACCACCACCACCAGCTGCAGCAACTGCAACTGGAGCAGCAGCAGATACACCCCATTTTTCTTCGAGCATTTTAGAAAGCTCTGCAGCTTCAAGTACTGTCAAGTTTGACAGGTCTTCAGCAATTTTTTCCAAATCAGCCATTTTTTTCACTCACTTTAGATTGGTTTGAACCTGTATACAGGGAAGCACCATCAAGCTGCTTCGCCCTTGGAGGCATAGGCGTTAAGGACCCGAGCCACCTGACCACCCGGCGCTTGCAGAATGCCTGCAATACGGGTAGCCGGGGTCTGAATCATACCCACCAGTTTGGCGCGCAATTCATCCAGAGACGGCAGATCGGCAAGTGCTTTCACACCAGCCTGGTCCAGAACAGTTGAGCCCATGGTGCCGCCGAGAACGACAAGTTTGTCGTTCTCTTTAGCAAATTTGGACACAACTTTGGCCGCAGAGATCGGATCTTCGGAATAAGCAAGGACCGTAGGCCCTGTGAACATATCCTTGATCGCTTCTGCGTCCGTGCCTTCAACAGCGAGCTTTACGAGACGGTTCTTCGCCACTTTCAGCGAAGCTCCCTCCTCAGCCATGCGGATGCGCAAATCTGTCATTTGCGAAACCGTAAGACCGAGATTGTGGGTCACGACAACTGTCCCGACATTTTTGAATGTCGAATTCAGTGACGTAACGAGCTCTTGTTTTCGTGCTCTATCCACTTGCTCACTCCTGACTGGCGGCATTTCTCCGGAAATTCCGGATACCGCCGGTTCACGACTGCCGCCTGGGCAAATCCCTCTTACCTTCCAGCAAAAGAGACCCAAACGGCGCTCATTTGCCTGTCACCCGCCAACTGCCAAAGCAATTTTTGGGGTACGGAGGTTCAAACCAATCAAAAGCGAAACAATGCTTTCAATCAATTTGTCCCCATCTCATGCAGGCTGGCGTTTTAAGCTGGGCTTGCACCCCGCGCCGGCAATCTCTGACAGGTCTTAACATCCCTACAAACTCAAGTTTCCAGGGACGCTTTCTCAACCGGTGGCGAACCACCTGCTGAAAACCGTGTTCACTGCCTAGGCTTAATTGCCCGCAGTAATGGACCCAAAATCGAGCTTAACGCCCGGTCCCATGGTCGAACTCATCGAAACGCGCTTTACATAAGTGCCCTTGGCACCCGCTGGTTTGGCCTTAAGGACCGCATCAACGAAAGCACGTACATTTTCTTCAATCTTCTTGCCGTCAAAGCTGGCTTTACCCACGCCCGCCTGAACAATGCCGGCCTTTTCAACCCGAAACTCAACAGCGCCACCCTTGGCTGCAGTTATGGCAGCAGCCACATCTGCGGTAACGGTTCCAACGCGAGGATTTGGCATCAAGTTACGAGGCCCAAGAATTTTGCCGAGACGGCCAACGAGTGGCATCATGTCTGGGGTCGCGATGCAGCGGTCGAAATTAATTTCGCCCTTCTGCACAGCTTCCATCAAATCCTCAGCACCAACGATGTCAGCACCAGCGGCTTTGGCTTCATCAGCTTTTGCATCTTTAGCAAAGACAGCAACACGAACTGTGCGCCCTGTACCGTTTGGAAGCTCAACAACACCACGGACCATTTGGTCAGCGTGACGAGGATCAACACCAAGGTTCATCGCAATTTCAATTGTTTCATCGAATTTTGAAGTCGCACGTTCTTTGACCATTTTCACTGCATCAGTGATGGAATAAAGCTTTTTGCGATCAACGCCTTCAGAGGCGTTTCTATAACGTTTACCAGCCATTATTTTGCCACCTCAATACCCATTGAAC
>CAJQND010000209.1 GCA_905479595.1 uncultured Hyphomicrobiales bacterium | reverse complement strand
TCAACGACATTGGTAAAATCGAATTTGTCGTATTTTTTCTCATAGTGTTCACGTACCCCGGTTGTTTGAATGACCGAAGCCCATTCATCACTTGCAGAATCCGGTCTTGTCAGCGCAATGCGAAAACCTGCATCAATCAGGCGTGCAGTGTTTTCACTGCGCTCCAAATAACGGAACATCCAGAACAGGCCACCAGCTGTTTTTCCCAGCATGCAGCTACTCCTCCAGAACCCAGGTGTCTTTTGTTCCACCGCCTTGGCTCGAATTCACCACCAGCGAACCTTCCTTGAGTGCAACACGGGTCAACCCGCCAGGCGTCATTGTAATGCCGTTTGGCGAATAGAGAACGAACGGACGCAGGTCCAAATGACGTGGAGCTAGTCCTTTCTTGGTCAAAATCGGAGCTGTGGAAAGCGCAAGCGTTGGTTGCGCAATGTAGTTATGTGGTTTTGCCTTCAGTTTTGCCCTAAATCCCGCGATCTCCTTCTTGCTTGCCGCAGGCCCAACCAGCATTCCGTAGCCGCCAGATCCGTGAACTTCTTTCACAACCAATTCAGCCAGGTTATCAAGCACGTAGGAGAGTGAATCCGCTTCTGAGCAGCGCCAGGTTGGTACATTTTTAAGCAACGCCTTCTCGCCAGTATAAAACTCAACGATGTCGGGCATATACGAATAGATCGCCTTGTCATCGGCGATGCCGGTTCCCGGCGCATTGGCAATTGTAATTCCTCCTGACCGGTAAACATCCATGATGCCCGGCACTCCAAGCATGGAATCCGGGTTGAAATTCAGTGGGTCCAGGAAATCATCGTCGACCCGGCGATAGAGCACATCAATTGGCGTATACCCTTGGGTGGTTCGCATCGCGATGCGGCCGTCAACAACGCGCAGATCATGGCCTTCAACCAGTTCAATGCCCATTTGATCGGCTAAAAATGAATGTTCAAAATATGCGGAATTATGAATTCCCGGCGTTAATATCGTAACGACCGGTTTGCCCTCGCATTTGTCTGGCGCAGATGCGGTAAGTGATTTCCGCAGACTGCGGGGGTAACCGCTGACATCTCGCACTTTGGTTTTTGAAAACAATTCTGGAAACATGTGCAACATGGTTTCCCTGTTTTCAAGCATATAGGACACCCCAGAAGGGGTACGCGCATTGTCTTCCAGAACGAAGAATTCATCTTCGTTGGTTCGAACAAGATCTATGCCAACAATATGGGTATAAATGTTACCAGGAGGAGACACGCCGATCATTTGAGGCAAAAATGCTTCGTTGTTGGCAACCAGATTTATTGGAACACGGCCAGCACGTAGAATTTCTTGCCGGTGATAGATGTCATGCAGGAACGCATTGATAGCGCGCACACGCTGTTCGATGCCACGTTCGAGTTTCGCCCATTCCCGCGCGGAAATGATGCGCGGAACGATGTCAAACGGGATCAGTCGTTCGACTGCCTCCTGCTGACCATAAACATTGAAAGTGATGCCCGTACGCCTGAAAAATGCTTCAGCTTCGGCCGATTTTTTATGGAGCCTGGAAATATCTTCGTTTTCAAACCAGGAGTTATACGTTTTGTATGGCAACCGGGGATGGCCATCGCCATCCTGCATTTCATTGAAAAAACCCGAACCACTATCCATCATCCAAGTCTATCTCTTGAGATTTAATGTGCAACTACAATTGCCCAGCAGAGCGGCGGCGCATTTTTGTCCTCACCTCTGCCGCATTACAACAAATCCGTTTCCGGTGCGTGTTTTCGCTGCAAGCGAGTTATCGGTAATGACAAAAGAAGCGCCCGGGTGAAGCATATGGACGATCTTGGATGCCACTGCATCAGACATCTGCACGCGCTTTATAATATTGCCCGATCCGCGATCATCTCCTCCAACGTGCACTGACGACCATTGGATATGCGATCCGCCTGAACCAATCCCTGACAGAGAATAAAGATGGGTGCCGAGCGGGCGGTTAGGATTTGTGATTGACACAGGCGCTTGAAGAATTTTCTTGTCTCCATCCCATACCTGGATGATACGATCTTTGCCACTCACCAGGATTGCCGTGTGGCCAAGTGGAATATCCCCAGATGACGCAGTTTTCACCGTCTGAACTTTGCGGTGCTTGGGATGAGGTAATTTTTTACCCCTTAGTTTTGCAACAGCCTGTTCAGCTTCTTGTTGCGCAAGAGCTGGCAGAAAGGGGCCAGGATGTGTAACCGAGCCTGGTGCAGATCGATTGTCCGCGATAATCACTGCTGTTCCAATATGAGTGATTGAGAACAACAGCTTTGAAAACTCCAATGAAAGGTGAATGCACCCGTGAGATTCTGGATAACCCGGCAATCCACCTGCATGGAGTGCTACCCCGGACCAGGTCAATCGCTCGGTGTAGGGCATCGAGGCATTGTTATATTTGCTTGAGTGATGATGGACGTCCTTTTGCAGGATCGTAAAAACACCAGTGGGTGTTTTATGTCCCTGTTTACCCGTGGAGACAGGCGCGCGTGCAATGCGTTTCCCGCCTCTGTATACGGAAACCTGCTGATCAGGCAGAGAAACAATAATAACCACATGCCCAGAGGGGGAACGTTCTGGATGCCATTCAAATGGGCCCTGTTTTTCGGAAAAACCCATAGATGGCAAAACGAGCAGCACAGAAATCAGCGCGATGCCAAACCCGTGCAAAATGCTCTTCATACACAAAGACAACATGACCAGAAAAACCTCTCGTTTTTTCCCGTTCTTAAGAAAGGAAACTAATTGATGATAAACTGCACGATCGAGGTGCCATCTGAATTAAATGAACACTGGAATGTTTCCCCAGCGTTACGGAGGTATGCAGTTCCATTTACAGCATGGGTGCCATCAGTGCGTTGGCCTTCATATTTGGTTTCCACATTCGGTTGACGAAGGTGGAAGATATGGGCTGCCCGATCGCGGCACACGGCCATCATCGTTGCGGGATTGGCACCGGCTGGTTCACCGCCCGCGGCATCGCCGTTTACCTCGCTATAAAGAACGCTTATGCGCCTATGATAAATATGTCTGAGGCAGCGTTTGGTTTTGCATTTATTGCGCTTGGTAATCCAGGTTTCCTGTTCACGGCGGATGCGTTTGTTAGCGGATGCCCAGGGCGCATCCCGAAGTGCTGTTTTGTATGCACTGGATAATTCGCTGTCGAGATTCGCGAGCGCTGGCGCATCGCATATCATCTCTTCGACACGCGTGCTCGCTTTGGCGCAGTCAAAACTGGGGGCGGCACTAGCGGAAATACCGGCGGCAATCAAAACCAAAAACGCGATACAGGCTTTTACGAAAAGAGGCATAAACCCATTCCTTATCGTTCAAGATATTCCCGAGTGCATACGAAAATTACGTGAGTTTGGATTTGATGCCTGGACAGATTGTATCTCAACAATTCTGCGCAGGGGAAAACATCAACGTTTCACCAACCGGATGACAAACAGCAGCATACAAGCGCCGATAACGGCGTTGATGATTTCGCCAACGATTGTGCCGCCGATAAAGATGCCGAGTTTTGGCAAGATAAAGCCTGCAATTGCTGCACCGGCGATACCGATGATGATATCTCCGATAAGCCCAAACCCATCACCTTTCATGATTAACCCAGCTAACCGACCTGCAATTGCGCCGATTGCCAGCCAGACTATCAATGCCGTCAAGCCCATTTCACACCCTCACTCCAAGTCAAGCACGAATTGTAAAATAGTGATTTAATAAAAACCACAGATTTGCAAATACAAAGCAACTACATTTTGAATTTTTCTGGATAACTTCTTAAGATTTATTACATCATACCAGCAGTACCGGTTTCGCCCTCTCCCGCTCGCTCAGCACACCTTCGGGGACTATACTTTCCACGCCGACAAAACCGTGTTCGAAATAATGCTCGCGTTGTGCCTGGGTCAACACCCGTGCGGGCTTAGCCAAAATATCTTATGGTTTTATGTTTTCACCCCAATAGTCGGGCTTGGCCTTGGTCAGTAATATCCCTCACTTGGACCTTTATACTCCTGGATTGTATTGCCGCCATCGACCACGATCAACTGACCGGTCAGGTAACTCGCGCCTTCGCTTGCCAGGAAGGCAGCAACGGAGGCAATTTCGTCAGGTCTGCCGGTGCGTTTTGCCGGAGTGTTCACTCCGGCGGTTATTTCCTCGGGGCTCGATGAAGGTGTCTCGATCCAACCGGGCCCAATGGCATTCACCGTGATATTGTATTCTGCAACCTCGATTGCCTGCGCCCGTGTCATGCCAAGTATGCCAGCCTTGGCAGCAGAATAGATGGTACCTTTGGGATTGGAAACGACGGGGCCAGTTACCGATGACATATTGACAATTCGGCCATAGCGCCGCGAAATCATGCCGGGCAAAACCCGGCGTGTTACCAGGAATACATTGGTCAGATTGATGTCGATACCACGCTGCCACTCGGCATCAGAAATATCCTGTGTCAATTGTGACGGTTCATCGAAACCGGTCTGCACCATGCCCGCATTATTGACCACAATATCAATGGGTCCGAGAGCTGCCTCCGCTTCATTCACCAGACGGTCCACTTGTTGGCTATCGGTGAGATCGGCAAAGCTTGCAAAGGCCATTCCCTCTTCGGCACCAAGTTCAGTTAATCGGTCTTGGATGCGGTCGGTGGTGGACGTGATCGCGACCTTAACCCCTTGTTCCAGAAGTGCCTTAGCACAGGCGAAACCTATACCACCAGCGCTACCAGCGCCCGTCACCAATGCGACGCGGTTTAACATTCCATCCATTCCTGTTCCTCATTTGTCTATGTGTTGTTAGGTGTTAAAAATTGTTGAAACTCAATGACATAACCATTGGGATCGCGGGCAAAAAACGAATAAATTTTAAATTCATCAAGCACTTCCGGGGACCCGCGTAAATCTGCACCATTTTCTTGTAATCTTGCATACCAACCATCAACGTCGTCAGTGACAAGTGTGATCATACCGCCAGCTGGCTCAACCACCCGGTCTTCGAAGGCCAAGCAGACGCCAATGTAGCTTGCATCACTGGATTTGAATATTCGGGCAGTCCCCTCATTTCGTACAAGTTCAAAACCGAGTATTTCCCCATAAAAGCGGCATGTACGTTCCAAGTCGCGGGTATAGACCCAGGTGATCTGGCCGCTGATATTTAGCGTCTCATTCAAGCCCGCATGCCTCGAAAGCTGCCTTCGTTGCGGCCTTTTCCTCATTTGTCAATTGCAGCAGTGGCGGGCGCACGGGGCCACCGGCCTGACCGAGCAATTCTTGCCAATACTTCTGGTGGGCTTGTGGTTTACCACCAGGACGGGTGGATTTTAACGCGGTACGGACCGGCTCTAAACTGTCGCGCACAGCACGCGCCTTTTCAATTTTCCCGTCAAAAGCCAGCTGGGTATATTCATGCATGCGTCGGTCAGTCTTAGTTTGCAGAAGATAGGGCGGCGAGGAACATAGATAAAGCTGCCAGCCAAGCTCGACAATATTGTCGAACCATTCATCCTCTGAGGCCGTGGAGACCAAGAGCTTATCGCCAGCGAGCTCGGTCAGTTCGGCATACATCTTGCGGGGTACAGAATACTTAATCGCCATGATGTTGGGTAATTCAGCAACGCGCGCGCACAATTGTGGGCTCATCAGGTAGCCAGAATCCGGGTGGCTCCACATGGCAATGCCAATATCAACTTTGTCGCAAATTGCCTTGTAGTAAGCATAAATCGTATCATCCCTATCGGTGATGAAATGCAGCATGGGCGCATGCACCACAATATAATCGGCCCCGGCATCCTGCGCATGACGCGCCAGGTCGAGGACCGTGTCAAAATTCTGATCTGAACACGACATGATCGTGCCTGCCTTGCCGTTGCAGGCATCTACCGCGATGTTAAAATTGCGCTTACGCTCTTCAAGGGAGAGCGAGAAATATTCGCCCTGTTTGCCAGCAATAAAGAGACCTTCAATACCAAGATCTTCCACCCAATGTTTGATGTTGGCGCGCATGCCAGCCTCATCAATAGAAAAATCTGACAACATGGGGTTCAATGCAGCAGCCCATATGCCACGCATGTGCTCGCGCGAATATTCCTTAGCTTCATTTTTCTTGTATTTCATCGCCCGGTTTCCCGTTTTTGGCGGCGTTGATCGCCCGCCAGATTTTTTCACCCGTCAACGGCATATTCAAAGCGTCCACACCGTATTGTGCAAGCGCATTATACGTTGCATTGAGAATAGCCACCGGTGCACCAATCGTGCCCGCCTCACCAACACCTTTAGCACCAAGCAGGTTGAAGGGAGAAGGTGTCTCCATAGATAAGAAGTCAATCTCTGGCATGTCAGCAGCGCGCGGCAAGGCATAATCGCTAAGTGAGCCTGTAACGAGCTGGCCATAGTCATCATAGACAATGTTCTCCAACAGGGCTTCACCGAGACCCTGGGCAATACCCCCGGTCAACTGACCCTCAACCAGTATTGGGTCGACGATGGTTCCGGCATCATCAAGGCACAACATCTTCTCTATCTGCAACTGGCCAGTTTCCAAATCAACTGTGACCAATGCCGCATAACAGCCAAATCCCCACGCTTCTCCTTCAGCTTCATAGACGACAGAAACATCTGAGAGGCTGCCTTCTTTCGCTTGACGTGCAGCTTGCAAGATTGCACTGGCTCCAATTGCCGTGCTGCGGCTTGCCAATGCGCCAATGCCCGGCGGGCAGGTTTCCGTATCACCGCAAAGCACGGTAACCTGTTCGGCAGGGATCTCAAACACATCGGCGACGATTGTTGCGTATGCGGTCTCACGGCCCTGCCCCTGGGTGCTGGAACCACTCATGGCAACGATATGCCCATCAGCGCGCACCTGCACTCGGGCACTCTCCCAACCTTTGCCGCAGGGTTCAACGAATGCGGCAATGCCGACAGCGGCAGTCTTTCCGGCGCGCCGCAAATCTTCACATGCGTCGATCAACATCTGGTAGCTTTTGCTCCCGGTAAGTTGGTCCATCGCCTTCGCGTAGTCGCCCGAATCCAAAACCGTTCCTGTTGGGCCTGTATGAGGCATTTGATTTGCGGAAACGAAATTGCGCAGGCGAATATCAACTGGATCAATCCCGGCACAACAGGCGGCTTCTTCCACAAGGCGTTCCATAAGCATGGCCGCCTCTGGCCGCCCCGCACCGCGATAAATACCTACCGGCGCGGTGTTGGTGAGGAACGCTTTGGTGGAGATAGCAGCAGTCTCAATGCTGTAAGGCCCGGGCAAGATGCGCGCAGCATTCCATGCCGGAATAATCGCACTGTTTGGCAACCAATGACCAAGCGGACAGGCAATCTCGGCTCGTAGCCCAAGAAATTTCCCATTTCTATCCAATGCTAATTCGCCTCGCGAGAAAGCGCCACGCCCATGGGTCGCTGCCAGCATATCTTCACTTCGGGTTGCATTCCAACGCACCGGGCGTTTTAGTTTTACGGAAGCCCAGGCCACCAGAACATCTTCGGGATAAAGGGAGGCTTTCATGCCAAATGCCCCACCAACATCAGGGGCAATCACGCGCAGGTTTTCTTCTTCGATGTCTAAGATGCGCGCCAGCTCTGTGCGCGCACGATGAGGTGTCTGGGAAGCAAGCCATATGGTGAGTTGATCAGTTTCATCATCAAAATCAGCCGCGATTGCCCTCGGCTCCATTGGCGATGGAGCAAGACGCGGATGCTGGATACTAGCGCGCACGATATGAGCAGCGTTGGCAAATGCCGCATCCACATCCCCCTGCTGCCATTGCTCAAATGCCGCCGCATTTCCGGCGCTGGGGTTAAACAGTTCGGGCTGTTCTTCTTCTACATCAATCACCACCAACTCACTGGCATCCAATGCGGCTTTCGCGGCTTCCGCGACAACCGCCACAATTGGTTGGCCCACAGCCATAACTTGTCCTTGAGCAAGTATTGGAAAGGGTTGCTCGCGCACTTGCGACAATATCTTATTGACCGAGAGAACGCCAAGACCAGCCACATCCGCGCCGCTATAGACTGCAACCACCCCCGGCACCTGGCATGCATTTTCAACATCAACCGATAGCAGTTTCCCATGCGCCATCGAGCTTCGCACAAAGGCCACATGCAACGCGCCGGGAAGTGGTACATCATCGGTGAACACGCCTTTGCCAATGATCAACCGTTGGTCTTCGCGCCGGACATTTGGTTTGGGTTTTGGCAAGGATAGGCTTTCAGTTGGTGTTTTCCCACCAAATCAAAATAGAATGGCCGCAAGCAGGAATAAACCCGAAATGTCAAATACCAGGAAACAAAGCGTGCTTAACATCGTGATAATCGGCTACGGCGCGATCGGACAATATGCTTTCACCAAACTTCGTAAAATGACCGGAGCGCACGTAAGCTCTGCCCTGTGCCGGGAGGGCCGCGAAGAACAGGCCCGTGCTGCATTGGGCGATGGTTGTACGGTGTATACAAATGTGGGCGCACTTCCAGACGACATCGATTTGGCAATCGATTGTGCGGGCCATGGAGCGCTTGCCCAACACGGTCCGGAACTCCTTAATCGCGGCATCGACGTATTCACCGTCTCAACCGGTGCAATGGCAGATAACGCACTTGCCGGGACTCTTGAAGACGCTGCCCGGCGAAATGGAGCACAGTTGACTTTACTCTCTGGCGCGGTCGGCGGCATTGATGCCCTTTCAGCAGCTCGCACGGGCGGTTTGAAACAGGTCACATACACCGGACGCAAACCGCCATCGGGCTGGCAAGGGTCAGCCGCAGAAGGTGTAATCGATCTTTCTGCGCTCACCAGCGCAACCACCCATTTTACTGGCTCCGCCCGCGATGCCGCGTTGAAATACCCCAAGAACGCCAACGTGGCGGCGACCATCGCACTTGCAGGATTAGGACTTGATGAAACCCGTGTCGAGCTTATCGCCGACCCAGAAATTTCCGGTAATATTCACGAGATTGAAGCCTTCGGCGAATTTGGCAAGTTCAAATTGCAGATCAAGGGTAACCCTCTACCAGACAACCCCCGCTCATCAGCCCTTGCTGCCATGAGCATTGTGAGGGCGGTTGAGCGCAAGCTTGACCCGGTTGTGGTTTAAGCCGTTTCCGGGCATGATTTCTCCCAAAGACCCGAAAGGGAAACAATAACGGGAGGCCAATGCCATGAATTTGCACACGCGTTTCAAACCATTCGATTTCCAACGCTGGATTGGAGAAAACGAGCATCTGCTCAAACCCCCGGTTGGCAACAAGCAGCTTTTTGATACCAAAACCAACATGATCGTGATGATTGTCGGCGGACCCAATACCCGGGTCGATTTTCATGACGACCCGGTAGAAGAATTCTTTTATCAATTGCGCGGAGATATGGTTCTCAAGATCGCTGAGAATGGAACGATTTTTGATGTTCCAATCCGCGAGGGCGAGGTATTCATGCTGCCGCCTCACGCACGCCATTCTCCACAACGGCCGCAAGAAGGTTCCATTGGTCTGGTCGTTGAAGGCAACCGCCATTCTGGCATGTTGGACGGGTTTGAATGGTTCTGTTTTGAATGCGGCGGGCTGGTTCACCGGGTAGAGGTTGAACTAAAAGACATCGTTGCCGATCTGCCTCCGCTTTATGAAGCCTTCTACGGCAGCGAGGAAGCCCGCACCTGCCCTGACTGCAAGGCACTACATCCTGGTAAGGGCAAACCACCAGCAGGCTGGGCAGATATTTGAGCGCGTAAGGAGGCTCTATGAAAGCACTTATCATCGGCGGCGGCGTTGGCGGATTTGCCACTGCACTTAGCCTGCATCGGGTCGGCATTGATTGTGAGGTTTTTGAGCAATCGCGCCAGATTACCGAGCTTGGCGTTGGCATAAACACCCTGCCCCACGCCATCAAGGAGCTTGCAGAGCTTGGCTTGCTGGAGGAGCTTGACCGAGTAGCTATACGCACTCGCGAGTTGATCTACGCCAACCGTTTCGGCCAGACGGTATGGCGTGAACCGCGCGGTGTGGATGCAGGTTATGATGTGCCGCAATTCTCCATCCACCGGGGAAAGCTGCAAGGGGTGCTGCATGATGCGGCACGCGAGCGCATTGGTGACGCTAACATTCATACTGGCCACCAATTGGTCAGTTTTGAAGATACTGCCGATGGCGTAACCGCCACGTTCAAATTGCGCGAAGGCAGCGAGGAGACACGCACCGTGCGTGCCGACCTTTTGATTGCGGCAGATGGCATCCACTCCATTGTTCGTGCGCATTATTATCCCGACCAGGGCCCGCCAGCATGGAATGGCATTATGCTTTGGCGTGGCGCAGTGGAAGGACCGCCAGTGCTGAGTGGGCGCGATATGATTATCGCTGGTGGCATGGCGGCAAAGTTTGTGTTCTATCCAATTTCAAACGAGACCGAAGATTCAAACACCCAGCTGCTAAATTGGGCCGTGGCGGTGAAGCTTGGCGATGGCACCTCCCCGCCACCAAACCGCGAAGACTGGAACCGCGCCGGTAAGCTTTCCGAGTTGTTACCTCACGTGGAAGGCCTTTTCCATCTTGATGTGTTTGATCCGGTAAAACTCATCAAATCCACACCGGAATTTTTCGAATACCCCATGTGCGACCGCAATCCGCTACCGCAATGGACTTTCGGGCGCATCACTTTATTGGGCGATGCGGCACACCCGATGTATCCGGTGGGGTCTAACGGAGCGAGCCAGGCTATACTTGACGCCCGCGCTTTAGCTGACATTTTAGCTTCTGGTGCTTCCATTGAAGATGCACTTAAAGCCTATGAAGCCGAGCGTTTGCCGGTGACCACTGAGATCGTCCAACAAAATCGCGGTGGCGGACCAGAGCGGGTGATCGACGTTGTCGAGGCGCGTGCACCGGACGGCTTTGATGACCTCCACGCCATCGCAAGTCACGATGAACTGGAGGCCATTGTTAAAGGCTACTCGTCTCTCGCCGGTTTTGAAAAAGACCAAGTAAACAAATAGCTCTACGCACCTGGTGGAGGCAGGAAGTTGACCCCGTGCTGGGCGGCAAGCCGTACCACTTCTT
>CAJQND010000208.1 GCA_905479595.1 uncultured Hyphomicrobiales bacterium | reverse complement strand
GCTGCAATATTTCCCAGATACGCAGCGCTTGCCTCCATCTGCTTTTGATCTTGCAGGTGCGCGTGATGTGCCATTGAAAACGCGTGATGGAGAATCAATTCATGGCTGGTTCGCGCCACCTGTGAACCGGGACAAACCGGTAATTCTGTATTTTCATGGCAATGCAGAGGCTATCCAGGCACGCTGGGAGCGAGCCAAGTTATTCACCGATACCGGTTATGGTTATTTCCTGCTGAGCTATCGCGGTTTTGGCGGCAGCAGCGGGGCACCCAGCGAAACAGGCTTGGTCGAAGATGCAGCCACCGCGCTGGCTTTTCTCAAAGAGGAAGGTTTTGGGCCAGACCGCATAGTTTACTGGGGCGAATCTCTTGGTTCTGGTGTTGCAGTTCAATTGGCCGCGCAACAAACACCGACTGCGATCATACTGGAAGCACCATTTACATCCGCAGCTAACGTGGCGCGTTTGCGATATGGGTTCCTGCCAATTGGTTTGTTAATGAAAGACCAGTTCAACTCGCTGGAGTTCATTGAACACCTTAAAGCGCCGGCCTTTGTTTTTCATGGAGATGCAGACCAGGTCATCCCTTTCGCCATGGGCAAGGAAGTTTATGATCACATTCACGCGCCTAAAGAGTTCCACAACATTCCCGGCGGTGGCCACGGGGACCCGTTGACCTGGCCCCTATGGCGCAAGATTGACGGTTTCATCGACGCGCAATTAAAGGCCATGCCAGTTCTACCAGAACCGCGCCGCAAATAATGATGATGGCCAGGGCCTGCATCAGACTGACTGGTTGCGATAACACCAGCAAGGCGAGCCCGGCAGTGATCAATGGTTTCAGGAAAAACAGATAACTGCCGCGGGTTATATCGGGAACTGCTGCCAACCCACCAAACCACATGATCTGGGTAATGGTGGTGTTCCACAACCCAAGCACCAATAGAGGCCACGCAGCACTTGCAGGTTTATCGAACAAGCCTGCCGGGTTCACCCAAATGCCCCAGAACAGGCCAACAATAACCCAAAGACCGGCAGCACCGATGCTCATCGAAACGGTCGTAAAGGGCAGGGCGCCATATTGGGTAATCATCGGCTTGGCGAGGACCGCATAGGCCGACCCGCCAAATGCAAAGGCGATGGATAAGAAAACCCCAAACAAAGAATCCGCATCACCGGCAAGTTTTGCCAGGTAGCCATCGGTGAGCAGTAACGCAACACCTGCCACCGCAGCTGCCCCTGTGATGAGTTTAGGTGTTGATATTGACTGCCCGTTTATCAACAGATTGCAAAGGCCAACGAAGATTGGAATCGTGGTAACCAGCGTGCCGACCTGCACAATAGACGCAAAATCCAGCGCCCAGTGAAATGCAAGATAGGGCAGGGAAACCCCCAGCAGGGAGAGGATGAGAACCTTTGCTCCTTGCTCGCGCAGTGGAGCGGCAAGTTTGGCCGGGCCGGAAAACAATAAAGCCGCCACAAGCAAGCCCGCAGCGCCAATCACGTAGCGCCACACCGATACTTCCGCCCCCTTTGCACCGGAAAGAACGGCAAAGAATTCAGAAGAGGCATGACCAAGCACCCCGATGAACACCATCAGGTATGCAATGAGAGCAGGAACAGACTTGGCAGCGCTCATGCAATACTGTCCGCAAACCCTGCTAGGGCGCTTGCGGTTTCTGCCCCGGCCTCCATTGGCAGCAAATGACCGTAATCAGCATAGGTAATTTCACGCACATTGCTCAGGCGTTTTTGCAATTCAGCAACGTCAGCAGCATTATAGAAAACACGGTCGCGGAGACCGGTCATCACGAGCACTGGCAGAGAAAGTTTTTCGTAATCTACATCCCAGTTTGCGCTGCGCGAATGGAGCATGAGTTGCATTGCACCCTCGCTTTCTTCCATTGCAGTGTACGGCGCATCACCTAAGCAATTGCCGCGCATTTTTTCCAGAAAAACCGGACCCACCAACATGGGCAGGTACATATCCATAATTAACCCGGCACCGCCGAGGCCTGCCGCGCGGGAGGCCGCTTCATTGATCCAGGATAGAACCGTGCCCGGTTTGCGCAAGGTGTTGATGAGCACGAGCCCGTGCACGTTCATGCCTTTGAGGAAGGCTTGCGCGCCATAAAGCCCGCCGATGGATAGCCCCACGAGAATGGGATCTGGCGGGGCGATTTCCTCTACCAGCTTCATAAGATCGCCAGTGATTGTGTCTGCGTCTAGAACTTCACCTTCCGCAAACACGCTTTCTGCCTGGCCGCGAAAATTATAACACAATGTGCCAAAGCCCTGTTTGCGCAATATTGGCCCGATTTCCGCTTGCCAGGCGGTCGTACTTCCCGTCAACGCATTGATGAACACGAACACCGGCTTGCCGGGTGCTGGCGCTTCATATTCATAATAGAGTGCCTGTCCGGCCCCAAGTTTCAACATCATTGTACCCGTGCTCCCTGCCATTAGTCGAACGGGTAAGTTAGGTGTGTGGAATGGGTGTGTCGAGACGTTTTTCTTAAGATTGAATTTCCGGCATATCTTCGCCCACCCAACGCTGCAACGCATGGGCAGCGATTTCTTTTTGTCCGAGTAGCCCGGTTCTGTATCCCGATGTTGAAAGCCCGCCCTGGACCGATTCAATCAGTGCAATATCTTCGCTGTGCACCTGCCATGCAATTCGTGAACTCAAGAATTGCGCTGCCTTCAGTTCGCGGCTTGGGTTGGGTTTGCCATAAATACCCACCCGCAACCGGCATTCGCCTGGTGCTGTTGGCACCACATGAAAGAAATCCATGGTGTCGGGATATACATCCAGCGATACGGATGGATACATAAAGAAGTAACTCCAACGCCGCCGCTGGTTTTGCGGCAGGTGGGTCATCTCGGGCAAAAGCGATGCATAGCGCTCGGCTGACCAGCCCCCCTTGGTTTTTTCACGCATGGCATGAGAAAGCCTGACGGTCCGGGTTTTGTCATTTGGCTCACGGTCATAATCAGGTGTCATCAATCCGAACAGACCTGGGTGGCCAGTTGGAAAGTGATAGTCTTCCAGGTAATTGTCCCAGACATTTTTCCAGTCCGCCTTGAGCACCTCATCATAGATTGGCGCAATGGGAACCATGTCTTCAAATCCGTAAGGTTTCATTTCATCCATGTACACGCCATAGCGTTCAGCAACGCTTTCGCCGCCTGGAATGAAACGGATGAACACCAGCCCCAGGAACACTTCAAGTTCCAGTGGCTTCAGGCCAAATTCACCATTGTCAAAAGGCGGAAATGTCTTTTGTGCAGCAATAGCCTTGAGTTCTCCATCATGGCCAAAGCCCCATGAATGATATGGGCAACGGATAATCCCCTTGCACGATCCACGTTCACCTTTCAGCACTGCGTGCGCGCGATGTGGGCAGACATTGTGGAACGCGCGAAGTACACCATCTTCACCGCGCATCACGAAGGCGCGCTCGCCGAGCCCTTCAAAAGTTGTGTAATCGCCATTGTCAGGCACATCATTGACATGGCAGACGATATGCCAGGCAGGTTTGTGGATGCTCTGCATTTCCTTGTCGAAAAAACTTTGCGAGCAGTACGTCCATGCAGGCAATGTGCGCGGCAGTTCGTGTGTGTTTTCGCCAGCTTTATCCGGCGCCAGTTCAAGTGCTGGCTCGGCTGCAAAACTGGGCAACAGGTTCATCAGGTAATTACGGCACACTTCAATTGCACTGGCGCGGTTAAAGGTATCAGGAACTGCCAGCATATTCTGCCACAAGGCATCTACCATACCTGTGAGCCCTAGCGTTGCCGCGTGGACATCTATGGTAGAGTTGGTACAAATGGCCAATTGCGAAATCATTGTGTGGATAGACTCATAAAATGCGGTATCTGATTGCCCGCAAATGTCCATGTAATCCTGCCGGGTGCGGCTTTCGCTCCAGAACGC
Organism: uncultured Hyphomicrobiales bacterium; assembly: GCA_905479595.1. GTDB lineage: Bacteria > Pseudomonadota > Alphaproteobacteria > Rhizobiales > CAJQND01 > CAJQND01. The sequence goes on along the minus strand of CAJQND010000208.1, from coordinate 3,648 downwards.
GTACCACAGGGAAACTCTTCCGGGCTCACATATTTCTGGATTGAAGCTGGCTGCGATCAATCCCATCAATGCGGCGGATGGATCATCGCCCGCATCAGCAATTGCGGCCTCACAAGCATCCGTATACTCGCGCGCAACATGTTTCAAAGTGGCTGTGAGCAGCGCCTGTTTGTTGTGGAAATGGAAGTTGACCATGCTGGCGGTTAACCCGGCGGCGTCCCCCACCTTGTTCAAGGTGACATTGGATAGACCGTGGATTGAAATAGCTTTTATTGCAGCGGCAATGAGCTGCTCGCGCCGTACATCCGGAGCCAACCGGGCGTGGCTTGGTACACTTGCCTTGTTCATCAGATTTACGTCCACAAAGTTATAATTTGAATGTTTAATAATATCGAATAATCGTTTAATTGTAAAGTTCGCGCGTCGCCTTGCCGCGCGGACATAGGGTGAATACACTCTAAACTAACTTCTGGATCGCAGCTCTTTTGCGCGAATACGGGGCGGAGAAAAATTAGTGACAAAACATGTAGTTGTTGCTGGGGCAGGCCACGCGGCAGGGCAATTGGCGCAAAGCCTGCGTATGGACGGGTTTGAGGGGAAAATCACTCTGATTGGTGATGAACCCTATGCGCCTTATCAGCGCCCGCCATTATCAAAAGGCCTGATTGCCGGGACGGAAACCGTAGATGATCTCTATCTGCGCCAAGCGGGTGGCTATGATGATATCTCGGTTGATCTTGTTTTAGGTAAGCGCGTCGAGAAAATTGATCGTGTGGCAAAGAGTGTTGTTCTGAGCGATGGAAAAACGCTTTCCTACGATACACTCGTGCTGGCAACAGGAACCCGGGTGCGTGAGCTGCCAGTGCCCGACGCGAAGCTTTCCGGGGTGCATTATCTTAGAACGCTGGATGATGCCCTCGCATTGCAACAGGCAATGGCGGCGGGCAAAAATTTAACCGTTATCGGGGGTGGGTTTATTGGTCTGGAAATTGCCGCGTCGGCTGCCAAGGCCGGGTTGAATGTTACTGTGCTGGAAGCGGCAGACCGGCTTATGGGGCGGGCGGTTTCAAATGAGATATCTGCCTTCTATAAAGCTCACCATGAAGCTCAGGGGGTGAGCGTGAAAACCGGCGTCGGAATTTCTGCACTTAACGGAGAGGCCGCGGTAGAAGCCGTTGAGCTTGCAGATGGCAGTACGCTTGCCAGCGACCTTGTCGTTATCGGCATTGGCGTTTTGCCCAATTCTGAACTCGCAAGCGAAGCGGGGCTTGAGACGGATAATGGCATTGTGGTGGATGAACTCTGCCGCACAACTGATCATGAAATTTTGGCAATAGGCGATTGCACCAACCATCCAAATGCCTTTGCCGGAACACGGATGCGGCTTGAATCTGTCCAGAATGCCGTTGATCAGGCGCGGACCGCCTCTCAAGTCATATGTGGCACGCCAAAACCTTATTCAGCCTTGCCATGGTTCTGGTCAGACCAGTTCGATCTGCGCCTGCAAATCGCTGGATTGATTACTGGTTCGACAAACGCGGTTGTGCGTCAGGGTGAAGAGACGGACAGTTTTTCGGTTTTCCATTACGGTTCTGAGGGCATAATCGCCTGCGAAGCGGTCAGCGCGCCAAAAGACTTCATGGCTGCAAAAATGATGATTGCCAAAAAGATCAACCCGGACCCGGCACAACTGGCAGACCCGTCTATCCCTATTCGCGATCTCATGCGCGGTTGAACTGCATCAAGGAAACACACCAATGTCAGAAGCCTTTATCTGCTCTTACACCCGCACGCCGATAGGGCGATTTGGCGGCGCACTTTCTTCGGTGCGTACGGATGATCTCGCCGCAGTGCCGCTCTCAGCGCTTAAAGCCAAGCACACTGATATTGACTGGGAGGCGGTGGACGATGTGCTTTATGGCTGCGCCAATCAAGCTGGTGAGGATAACCGTAATGTGGCGCGCATGGCGACCTTGCTGGCGGGGCTTCCAACCACAATCGCCGGAGCAACCCTTAATCGGTTATGCGGCTCAGGCATGGATGCGGTGATCCAAAGTGCCCGCGCGATCAAAGCCGGCGAAACCCAGCTAATGATCGCTGGCGGTGTTGAAAGCATGTCACGGGCACCGTTCGTTATGCCGAAAGCCTCGGCAGCGTTTTCGCGCAACGCAGAGATCTATGACACAACGATTGGCTGGCGCTTCATCAACCCGGTATTAAAGGCGCAATATGGCGTGGAATCCATGCCGGAAACCGGGGAAAACGTAGCAGAAGATTTTGATATTTCGCGCGAAAACCAGGACGCATTCGCCTTGCATTCCCAACAAAAAGCAGCTGCTGCCCAAGAAAAAGGCCGCCTGGCGCAAGAGATTTCACCGGTAATCATTCCCCAGCGCAAGGGAGACCCGTTAGTGGTGGAAAAGGATGAACACCCGCGCCTGACGAGTCTCGAAAAGCTTGCCAGTCTCGGCACACCGTTTCGCAAGAATGGTACAGTGACAGCGGGCAACGCGTCTGGTGTCAATGATGGTTCGGCGGCGATGATCATTGCATCTGAAGAGGCGGCCAAAACCCATGGCTTGACCCCGATTGCCCGGGTACTCGGCGGCGCAGTTGCGGGGTTAGAGCCGCGCATCATGGGATTTGGCCCAGCTCCCGCCACCCGAAAACTCTGTGCCAATCTTGGGCTCAAACCATCTGATTTTGATGTGGTGGAACTGAACGAGGCATTTGCATCACAAGGTATTGCGGTGTTGCGCGATCTCGATATTCCTGAAGACGCCGCATATGTGAACCCGAATGGCGGGGCGATTGCGCTTGGTCATCCTCTGGGAATGTCTGGTGCACGTATCACCGGCACGGCGGCGCTTGAGCTTCAGGCCAAGGGCGGACGCTATGCATTGGCGACGATGTGCATTGGCGTTGGCCAAGGCATCGCGATTGCGCTTGAGCGGGTATAGCAAAAACATGGTGACGTCGCCACAATTGGAAATGCGCCAGGTGGTCAAACACTACCCGGGCTGCCTGGCCAATGATCATGTCGATCTGAAAGTGATGCCCGGCGAGATACATGCGCTGCTGGGGGAAAATGGTGCAGGTAAATCCACTTTGGTGAAAATCATCTATGGGGTGGTCAAGCCAGATTCAGGAACCATGTTGTGGGATGGAGAACCGGTCACTGTGACCAGTCCCAACCATGCCCGTGCGCTTGGTATTGGTATGGTATTTCAGCATTTCAACTTGTTTGAAACCCTTACGGTTGCAGAAAACATTTCACTCGGCATCGACCCCAACCACGACCTTAACAAGCTGGCTGATGAAATTGGTGAAATCTCTGCGCGCTATGGTTTGCCGATCAATCCCCATCAACATATTCACGCCCTGTCGGTAGGCGAACGCCAGCGGGTCGAAATCATCCGCTGCCTGGTGCAGAAACCAAAACTCCTGATCATGGATGAGCCCACATCTGTGCTCACTCCGCAAGAAGTGGACAAGCTGTTTGAGACTTTGCGCAGGCTTGCGTCAGAAGGGTGCTCAATTCTCTACATTTCCCACAAGTTGGATGAAATCAAAGCCCTATGTGACCATGCCACCGTATTGCGGCTGGGAAAGGTGACTGCACAATGCACCCTGCGTGAAGAAACGCCC
>CAJQND010000207.1 GCA_905479595.1 uncultured Hyphomicrobiales bacterium | reverse complement strand
TTTTCATAGCCAACAAAGGCAAGCTGACGGCTGCGCAGATCACTTTCATCAAAGTCCCAGCCACCAAAGAACCGAACAGCCATACGAGAACCAGTGGTTGCGTAGGTTTCTTTGCGTTTCATTGCGTCGAAAAGTGCTGCGCGGGTGTTCTCGGTTGCCCAAATTCCCTGATACCCCGAGGCCAGCAGCATATCGCCTTCAAAGGCGCCAAGTGCCGATTTAACAAAAGGATGTTCGACGCGATGGGGAGATGGCTCCACACTGGTGGATTTGCCAAAGAAATTTTCCTCTTCAGCAGTCGGAAGTGATGTATGCGCGTCGGTAGCTCCTACCATTCCAAATTTGTAAGGATTAGTGCCGAGCTTCTTCTCGAGCATCAAACCGTTTTTCAATGCCGAGCGCGCGTACTCGCGAGGCAACATGTCTGGCGTCTTGAGCTCAGTTATATCGAGATTGGCAACGTCCCAGGTCCCGTAGTCGGCAAATTCGTCGTCCGGCGACAACATGGGGTGCGCCTCGCCGTCGCCTTTGATCTGTGTGACTTCGTAAAGAGGTTCCCACTTGGCCCGTTGCATCACATACTCTTCGTTGACCACACCCCCGGCGTAGGTTTCTTCAACCGGGAACATCCAGCCGTTTGACAAGTTGCCATTGTGTGCGATGGCCAGTGCCTGACCGCCGGTGTCGGCTTCATAAGCCTCGAGCCATTTGTATAGATCCAGCGGGTCTGTCGTCCCCAGCGGCGCCTGTGTCGTCAACGGGGTCACCTGCTTTGCCCGGATCCCGCCGTCGCGCAAAATAACATTACGGTGCAGGTTGAATCCCTTGGGTACCGACGTCCATTCATAGCCGATAAAGGCCGTGAAACGATGTGGTTCGTTGAAACGTTCAGCGGAGTCGACAATATTTTCCCAGACACCTTTGAAAATCGGCGAGCCGGGGCTATACGCCTTTACCAAATCCTTGGGCACAGTGCCTTGCGAGAAATTCCCGATGAGGTCGAAGGCGGCTTTGCCTGCCTCTTCCCCTCCTTTTGCAAAGCCCTCCGCCCATTTTTTCCCTTTCGGATCTGCAAGGATGTTTGCCGCACCACGCTGGATGTCTGTCGCGATCCCCATCAGATCAGAGTGATCCGTGACAACAAGGAAATCCAGCGGCCGACTAAGTTTCAGTGGCTGACCGGTTGATGAAGTGATCTCTTCGCCGCGCGCGAGCCGATATGCTGTGTCGGGACCGGTCGTGTTGCCGAACAATCCGGCATCAAGTGATAAACCCGTGTGCACATGGGTTTCACCCCAGTATACATTGCTTGGGAATGAACGTTTGGCGTAGGGCGAATACGCTTTGCCCGGATACACGCTCTCGATGTTTTCAAGTTGAGGTTTCCCAGCGTCCTGAGCAGAAACATGCATTGGGGTGACCAACAAGCTCAGACCCGCAATAACTATGGTAAAAATGGAATCGTATTCATGTCGACGGATCATTGGTAACTCCCAGCTAGCAAAATCTCATGAGTATCAGACGCGGTGGCTCCCTTTTTTGTGGGCACCATCTGCCGGTCAAGTGCGAACGTTCAGTTGCAGTCGAATAGAAAACTATAGAATGGAAAAACCATTTGTCCAGTTTCGTTTTTAAACTGGTGCGCTACGCGTTCGGCGTTGCCGTTCGTGTTCCTGATCGCATAATTGGATTTATGGGACTACGATTGGGCGGTCTACTTCAAAGGCCCTGACCCTAGGCGCGTGCCTTGTCGAACTGGCCATAGGGGCGGAAGCGTTCAAGGTATTCCGGCACAATCACATCCACACTTTCAGGGGTAATGCCAAGTCCGGCAAAGTCGCGACCGTCTGCATTTGCAGCATCACTGACCACATTATCGCTTTGCAACAGCCGCACCTGGTCAACCGTCAATGGTGAACCTGGAACAAGTTGAAGGAACATACCCATAAACTTGGCCACCGGGAACGGTAATGGCACCAGCAAGCGCTTGCGATTAGTGTGCTTCAGCACAAATTCCAGCACCTGGCGGAATGTCAAAATTTCAGGCCCGCCAAGCTCATACACGAGCCCACCAGCTGCACGGCCCTCAATTGCAGCGACAACCGCCTTGGCAACGTCGCCGACAAATACTGGCTGAAACTTCGTTTCGCCTCCACCGATCAATGGCAACGCCATGGAACACCGCGCCATAGCGGCAAACCGGTTGAAGAATTCATCTTCAGGACCAAACAGCACCGATGGGCGCAAGATCACGGCATTTGGAAAAGCCTGACTGACCCGTTCTTCGCCTTCCGCCTTGGTGCGGGCATATTCAGCATCTGAATCTTCATCTGCTCCAATTGCGGAGAGTTGAACAAATGCGCTGGCACCAGCATCACGGGCAGCACGTGCGCATACTTCTGCACCATTGGCGTGAAGGGCTGTAAATGTCTGGCGACCAGAATCGGCAAGAACACCAACACAGTTCACCACCGCATCAGAGCCCTGACACACTGCGTTGACCGATGCGGGATAGCGCACATTGGCCTGTACAGGCTGGATTTGGCCGACATTGCCCAGTGGTTGCAAATGGCCGGCAAGATCAGGACGGCGACAGGCAACGCGAATGCGATAGCCGCGATTGGCCAGGGCGCGCACGATATGACGCCCGGCAAAACCTGATCCACCGATCACTGTGACGAGTTTTTCAGATGTGCTGTTTGCCACGGTGTATGCTCCATATAAGTCAAAAACTTTACCTGCTGGTTTTACAGGGTCTGGACCAGCTTTCAACCATGCTTTTCGCCGCGCCAGGATCATTCTTTCGTCTCACCGCTTGACAATGGCCTTCCGGTGACCCTATTTGCAGCCCGAATGCCCAGGTGGCGGAATTGGTAGACGCGCTAGCTTCAGGTGCTAGTGTCCGTAAGGACGTGGAAGTTCGAGTCTTCTCCTGGGCACCAAATAAGCCTAATCCGCAATGGCGGAAAACGGATCAAAAAACTGATGTCTATCACCCTCCATAAGGGCGACCTGCCAGCCTCCGTCACTTTTGGCGATGCTGTGGCTGTGGACACTGAAACCATGGGCCTCAATCCTCATCGTGACAGCCTTTGCCTCGTGCAA
>CAJQND010000206.1 GCA_905479595.1 uncultured Hyphomicrobiales bacterium | reverse complement strand
TTAAGCGTATTTTTGCGCGAACCGCGATGGTGTCTGAAATCCTGGCACCTGAATTCAGCACGTTGTCTGGAAAACTCTATTCTTCGCTTTTTGCGGGCTTGGAACGCTTCAGGCGCTGGTGGCGTGCATCACATGAATTGCATGCGGGAACTTCTATTTCAGCTGCCGGTTTTTCTTCGTGTGCTGGTTCAATTGGCCGATCAAAAACCCCTGCAATGGCGGCCACGAGGACAGACATCACCGCAAACACTCCAACAATTGCAATTATGCGACGCATGAAAAGTATCTTTCAGCATTTTCAGACTGAGTTGGCAAATTCTAACAAAACTCTGTTAGTGCCGGTAGGCTTCAATTGCCACAGTTGGCGCGTTGAGAATCATGCAGACCACACAATTCAAGAAGGCGCATATGACCAGAAGTGACCTGGATGGGCTTAACCTGTATCACAAGACACTCCTCGTTTATTACGAAGAGGAGATCATGGGCGAAGCCTATTTCAATGGGCTGGCACGCTTGTATGCAAACGCCGGAGCTCGTGAGAAATTGATCCTTTTAGCGCAGGTGGAACGCCGCGCGGCTGAGGCGATGGAACCGCTTTTGCGAAAATATGACTTGAAACCGCGCGAAGAGACAGTTTTACTTGAGCTGGGCACTGCTCAAGCTGAAAAAGAAAAACGCAGCTGGCCTGAATTTGTGGAGTACATGATCAAACGCTTCCCGGCCTACATAGATGACTTTGAGGGACTGGAACGGCTTGCTCCGAAAGTTGATCTTCCCCCACTCAAAGTTTTGACAGAACATGAAGTTGTGGCGATTGAATTTGCCGAAAAGGAATTTTCCGGAGATGAAGACAGCACTGCACCGCTCCACCGTTACCTTGAAATGGATTTGGTCTGAATGAGTATCGAGGCAACAGCATCAGGCGAGGGAATGCCTGAGCGCAAAAGCTGGCGCCGGCGCTTTCGGGCTCTGTTTTTGCGCAGCGAAGCGCTCCGCGGTTACACATTGCTGTCCCCGACAATGCTGGTTATGGCGTTTGCCATGTGCCTTCCATTTATCGTGATGGTGTTGATGAGTTTCTGGACCCAGAAAGGGTTCGATATCGATACTTCGTTTACACTCAACAACTATCAAGAAGCCATTGACGGCCCGATTTACGAAGCTTTGCTATTCCGCTCATTGATGATCTCGGGCACCTGCACTCTGGCAACGGTCCTGATTTCATACCCGATGGCCTATTATGTCGCTTTTCATGTCCACAAGCGCAAACTGCTTTGGATTATCCTGATGACACTGCCATTCTGGACCAGCTATCTCCTCAGGGTTTTCTCTTGGAAAATCATCTTGGGGTATAATGGGGCAATCAATTCCGGGTTAAAGGCATTGGGTCTGATTGACCAGCCGCTGGAGTTTCTGCTGTACAGCCCCACGGCCGTTATTATTACCCTTGCCCACGCCTGGGCGGCATTTGCTATTCTGCCGATCTACGTCTCCTTGGAAAAGATCGACAGGTCCCTGCTTGAAGCAGCAGCAGATCTGGGCGAAGGACCGGTTGGGCGCTTTCTGCGAATTACCCTGCCCTTGTCCCTGCCGGGCGTTATTGCGGCCACAATCATGATTTTCATTCCGACCGTTGGCGACTACGTGACACCAGCTCTGGTTGGTGGTCCGAACGGACTGATGCTTGCAAATATCATTGAAGCACAATTTGGCCGGATCAATAACTGGCCCATGGGGGCAGCGCTCGCCATTACCATGCTGTTTGTCGTTGCTGCTGTCACACTGATTTATATCTGGATAACCCGAAAACTTACGGCTCGCATCGCATGAAGGAAACCACATACATAAAACGGCCAAATCGCACGCTGTTCATTTACGCGCTGATTTATCTCGCGTTTCTCTATATTCCGGTGCTGTTCCTGCCGCTTTTTTCGTTTAACGATTCCATCTACATCGCGTTCCCCTTCGTCGGTTTTACGACGAAATGGTACTCACAGATGTACCACAATGAACCAATGTTTGCAGCATTGCTCAACAGCATACGGGTGGGTGGGGCCACGTCGGTGATCGCAACGCTTTTGGGGGTTTTTGGCGCAAAAGCCGTTACCCGGTACCGTATGCCCGGCAAGCCCGTGGCCATGTTCATAATCATGTTGCCCCTCGTCATTCCAGGCATCATCATGGGGGTCGCACTTCTCATTGTTGTAAGCCGTTCTGGTATCCCGCTTTCCCTTTATACAGTTACCCTTGGCCATATTCTGGTCTGCGTACCGTTTGCCATGGCGACACTGATACCGCGCTTTGAAGGCTTTGACAGATCCATGGAAGAAGCGGCAGCCGATCTTGGGGAAAATGCATGGTGGACATTTTGGCGTGTGACGTTTCCGATCGTGTTCCCGGGAATTCTGGCAAGTTTACTGCTTTGTTTTACGATCTCATTCGATGAGTTTATTATGGCGTTCTTCCTTGCTGGCACAGACCCAACTTTGCCCATCTACATATTTAGCCAGCTGCGTTTCCCGGCGAAATTGCCGGGTGTTCTGGCAATGGGCGCCTTGATCTTGGTGGTTTCATTTTTCGTCGTGGTGTTTTCCCAATGGCTCAGGCTCCGGAATTCAAACGACATTACAAGTAGCGGGATTTAATACATGAGCGGTGACGAAAGCTATATTCAGATTTCTGATGTGTCGAAGCATTTCGGCCCGGTTGTGGCGGTCGACAACATCAGCGTATCTATCGCGCGCGGTGAGTTCTTTTCGCTGCTAGGATCTTCAGGGTGCGGAAAAACGACCTTGCTGAGAATGCTCGCGGGGTTTGAATCCCCGACCACCGGAGAGATTTACATCGATGGTTTACCCATGTCGGAAAAAGCGCCTCACCACCGGCCGACAAATATGGTTTTCCAGAGCTACGCAATCTTTCCCCACCTTGATGTGCGCCAGAACATTGCGTTTGGTTTACGCACAGAAAAGGTGAGCAAGGAAGAAGCAAACAGCCGGGTGGATGAAACACTCGAACTGGTGAAGCTAACGGGTTTTGGCGACCGGCGGTCAAACGAATTATCAGGTGGTCAGCGCCAGCGTATCGCGCTTGCTCGCGCGCTCATCAAGCACCCAAAAGTGTTGTTGCTCGATGAACCCCTCGGAGCGTTAGATAAAAAGTTGCGCGAAGAAATGCAAATCGAGCTTCGTTCTTTGCAACAATCGCTCGGTATTACCTTTATTTTCGTCACCCATGATCAGGAAGAAGCAATCACGTTGTCAGACCGCATTGCGGTCATGTCGGAAGGCAAGGCCTTGCAGATTGGTTCGCCAAAAGACCTCTACAACACGCCGGTGAGCGTGGAAGTTGCCGACTTTATCGGCCAGATGAACTTCGTTGACGCAGAGGTGCTTGATGTCAAATCGGGTGTCGCTGTAATCGACACGTCTGGCTTGGGAAAAGTCAAAATCCCGACTTCGGCAGATTTTGCACAAAAAGGGGCCAGGGGTGTCGTTGCGATCCGGCCAGAAAAACTGAAAATCTCTGAAAAGAAGTCAGGCGCTCTCAAAAATGCCGTCGAGGGAACTTTGAAATCCGCCTCCTACTACGGCAACAGAAGTCATTATCATGTCACGGTCGAAGGAAGCGATCAGCCAATGGCCGTAGCATCTCAAGAAGTCGACATCGCATCGGGAAACACCTTGGATAGCGACACACCCGTATGGTTATCCTGGGAAGATGGCGCCCTTATCCTGCTGCCTCAGCCCCCCGCCTAGAACAGGGACAAAATGCCAAAGAAAAACCACGGCAGGTGACCCGCCGCGGTTCTTTTCGTTGAACAAACCTCTGCCTAGAACCCGGCTTTGATCTGTTCGAATTCCTTGTTCATTTTGGATTCGAATTCCTGAGTTTGCGGAATTTGGAACTTGCCCGCTTTCAAAATGTCAGCCGGGTTGCGGCTAAGACCGAGGTCTTCCAGTTGTTTTTCTGAAAACTCGTCGAACGATTTGATGTTGGAGTGGCCATAGCCATTTTCGCCAATCAGCCATTTACCCGCATCTACGCTAATCATCGCGTCGATCACGTCATGGGCCTTGTCGATATTTGGCGCATCCTTATGGATCATCGCACCACACACCCAGGTCAACGCACCTTCTTTTGGTTTGGCAAATTTCACTGGTACACCTTGTTTCTTCAACGTAACCGCGGAAGAGTTCCAGGTGAGAGCTGCAACAAGTTCGCCCGATGCAAGAGCTTGCTCCAGTGTCGTTGTTTCATCCGTATAGGTGCGAATGAGCGGACGCTGTTTGCGCATTACTGCTGCAACTTTTTTGAAGTTCTCATCGGTTGAAAGTTCTTTGAAATCAACACCGGCATAAATCGCGCCGCACCACCAGGTGTCGGCAGCAGATGCAAGCACGCCGAGACGGCCTTTATAGCGTTCGTCCCACAACATGCCCCAGGATTCTTCTTTGCCTTCGAGATCAAACAAATCAGTGCGGTATGTTACCGACGTTTGTCCCCAATCAAATGGAACCAAATATGGCTTGCCTTCAACGACATTACCTTCAAGTTCCCAAAGTTGCGGAATCACATTATCCCAGTTGGAAAGTTTGGATGTATCAACCGTCTGGAACAGACCCGATGCCACCCAGCGCGGGATTGCCTGGTTACAGGGATGAGAAACATCAACCACATAACCAGCGCGCATCTTGGTCAAACCTTCCTCTGAACCGCCAAAGGTCGCAAAGTTTGGAGCTTCACCATGCTTCTTGATATAAGAGCCAAACATTTCCGGAACGTCATAGCCGCCCCAGGTAAAATAGGTTGCCTGGTCCTTTGCTGCCGCGCCTGCTAGGCGCGATCCAGCAGGGGTTGCCACAAGTGCAACACCGGCCGCCGCAAGCATTTTGTGAAAATGACGCCGAGACATTTGTCCCGGTTTTGACATCGTTTCCAACATTTCATCTTTGTAATCTGATTTCTTCATCTGCATTCCTCCACCAAGATATTTTTATCTCTTTTTTCAAATTTATTCGCATAATGAATATGACATTGACTGAATGTTTAGTCAATTATAGGGTCCAATTGTTGAACCTGAGGGAAACTACTCTCCCTGCCTTATCCAAGTTTGGGTAGTTTTCCACAAAAACCAGAATTAGAACAGTGAGTAAATTCGCAGATGGATCCGCGCTACGACATTCTTTTCACACCCATGAAAATCGGCCCCGTGACCACCAAGAACCGCTTCTATCAGGTTCCCCATTGCAACGGCATGGGACATCGCTGGCCGCAAGCCATGGCAGAGATGCGGGCTATGAAAGCAGAAGGCGGATGGGGCGTAATCTGCACAGAAGAATGTGAAATTCACCCGACCAGTGACCTAAGCGGCCTCGCCCTGATGCGCATCTGGGATGACAGTGATCTGCCTACCCATGAATTGATGGTCCGCAAGGTGAAGGAACATGGTGCACTGGCGGGCATTCAGCTTAACCACAATGGGTCAAGCGTCGCGAATTACATGAGCCGGATGCCGCCAATCGCGCCGTCGTCAATTCCAACCGAGTCCCAGCGCTCGGTTCAAGCCCGTGAGCTCACCAAAAACGAGATTAAAACCGTGCGCGGCTGGTATCGCGATGCCGCAATTCGTGCCAAACGAGCCGGCTACGACATTATCTATGTCTATGCCGCCCATGGGGAAATGACATTGCCAATGCAGTTTATGTCGCCCCGGTTCAACCACCGCAACGACGAATATGGTGGCAGCCTGGAAAACAGGGTCAGGTTTACCAGAGAACTTCTCGAGGACATCAAGGATGCTGTCGGCGATACCTGTGCGGTGGTCATCCGCTTCAATGTCGATGAAAATTTGGGCGCGGAAGGCATGCGTGCGGATGGCGAAGCCCGCGAAATTGTGAAATTGCTTGCCGATCTTCCAGATCTTTGGGATGTCAACATCGCCGATTGGAGCAATGATTCCATGCCATCGCGCTTTGGCAGCGAGGGCGGCCAGGAAGATTACATCAAATTTGTAAAACAGGTGACGGACAAGCCAGTTGTTGGTGTTGGTCGTTTCACTTCACCAGATACGATGGTGTCGCAAATCCGCCGTGGCGTCCTTGATCTCATTGGCGCTGCCCGGCCATCAATTGCGGATCCGTTTCTGCCACGCAAAATTCAAGAAGGCCGCGAAGACGATATCCGCGAGTGCATTGGGTGCAACATGTGTACGACGTCTGACACTCTCGCCTATCCCATGCGCTGCACACAAAACCCGACCATGGGTGAAGAATGGCGCAAGGGTTGGCACCCGGAAATTATTCCAGCCGCCGCTTCACAGGACAAGGTCCTCGTTGTTGGTGCAGGCCCTGCCGGTCTTGAATGCGCCCTGGCATTATCAAACCGCAAATATGATGTGGTTCTTTCGGATGCAAACGACACCCTTGGCGGCAGGGTTTTGCAGGAGACACGGCTTCCGGCATTGAGCGAATGGAAACGCGTGATTGACTATCGCACCCATCAACTCATCAGCCGGGCGAATGTCGAGACGTTTGTATCAAGTTCATTGAGTGCAGAAGATATTCTGTCTTTTGAAATCCCCAGAATCGTGATTGCGACCGGTGCGAAATGGCGCCTCGACGGCGTTGGACGTGAAAACCGGTCGCCAGTATCTATCAGTGGAGATGCCTCAATCGTATCGCCAGAGGAAATTTTGAACGGACGCAAACTAAGTGGCCGGGTTCTGGTGTATGATGATGATCAATATTATCTCGCGAGCGCGATGGCACAAAAACTGTGTGAAGACGGCTGCGATGTAACTTTCGTTACGCCAGCAACGAATGTCTCGCAATGGTCGGAAAACACCCTTGAACAGTTCAAAATCCAACAAGCACTCATGGCTGGTGGCGCGAACGTAATGTGCAACAAGGTGCTGACGTCGATTGATGCAGCAAAAGTAGCACTTGAATGCGCATATCTTGGCACGGAAACAATTACCGAGGCCGATTTTGTGATCCCCGTAACATCACGCACGCCAAACGATGCCCTTTATTTCGACCTTCTTAAAAGTGAAGAACAGTTTGGCGACCTTGGGATCAAATCAGTCGAGAAAATTGGCGATTGCAATGCCCCTGGAACCATCGCCCTGGCAGTGTATGCAGGCCATCAATACGCGCGCCAGCTCGATGCACCAAGTGACCAGCTGCACGGGTTTAAACGCGAGAATTATTTTGGCAGGGAACAAGAATCGAGCTAGCTCCAGACCTCGTTGGGAAACCGGGAAGACAGATAATCGAGATATGTTTGCCGCGCAAATTCGAAATCGCAGCGATCTGCTTCATTGTGGGCCACATGCCAATAGCCGAATGACATGACATAAATCGTCTCGGCCACCAAACGGCAATCTATGTTTTCATAGTTGCCATCATCGACGATTTCCGTGACCAGTCGCTGGATATCTTTGCGGCACCGGTCATCGCCTGCCCCACCGATGCCTTTGTACAAAAGCCCGCCTTTGGCCTCTCCCCAAAACGCATACCATACGGCCAGGCATTTCGGATGGTGCTTCGGGAATTCCAGATCAAAGGTAATGGCATCCAACAATCGCTTCGATGCAGGACTACCTTCAGACTCCGTTGATTGCTTCCACCCGGCTGCAAATATCGCATTGAGCTCATTAAGGACAATGCGCATCAGGTTGTCTTTGGACTTAAAATGAAAAACGACAAGCGCGGACGAGACCCCGGCGCGCTCTGCAATTATTTTTAATGTCGATTTACCAATGCCATTTTGCGCAATGACGTCGACCGCAGCATCAATAATCAGCCGCTTGCTGGCATCAGATCTTTCCTGTGCTCTTTTTGATCTTGAAGTGGCCATTTTTGGTAGTATGTCGATCTTTTGTTTTGCCAGCGCAGTAATTGCCTGCACCTGGTTTTTATACGGACTTGCTGATTCACGCCAGTGGGCGCGGATAGCGGCGCGGAATCTAACCCGCAGGCACGCCGTCGCGGAAGGGTTTTAGCGCTGCATATATGGTGGCGTGCACAGGTGTTGGCACCTGTAGAGCGTTTCCGTGCAACTTAGAATCAAAACCCTGTTTACGAATATGATTTCTTCTGATTCAAGGTATCAGGAGGACTTTTCATGGCTTTATCTCAGGATTTACGACTTCGTATTGTTGATTTGGTTGCGTCAGGTGTTT
>CAJQND010000205.1 GCA_905479595.1 uncultured Hyphomicrobiales bacterium | reverse complement strand
CGGCAGCTTGCTTTCCTTGTTGTAGACAATTGGTGCATCGACGCGTAGGCGATGTCCGTCAAGCAGTCTAAGAACGGGCCTTGGATCAGTTGGCGATTCGACCAGTGCGCCATTTTTGGAAGTCAGAGTGAGAGCGCCGTCCTTTTGTTTGTCTTCATAGAGGAATATTCGTTCAAACCGGCTGTTTTCCCGGTTCAGTTTATCAAGAATGAACGTTCTTCGCCCCGCCTGCATGAACACGCCTTCTTCGGCCATATAGAAGATTTGCACACTTTTCACCGAGTGCATGACCGCCCGGTACGCATAGCGTGCATGGGGTTGAACCCAGCCAAACACACCAACTGCAACAACAGATAAGAGCGCTGCCATGATGAGGACCGGTCTGACGAGTTGAAACAATCCCATGCCCGTGGACATGAAGGCGTCAATTTCACTGTTCTTGGAAAGGGAACTGAAACCAAACAACAGGCCAAGGAAAAGTGCCGCAGGCATCGCCAGTCCCAAATAATGTGGAACGAGATACGTGAGCATCTCGAACACCACACCAACGGAGTTCTTTTTACCCAAGGTAATATCAAGCAATCGCACGAGGCGTTCCGCAAGCAGCACTAACAGTCCGATGGCCATCGCCCCGCCAAGGGGACGTAATATCTGACTCAAGACATAAGTGGATGAAATCGAAATCATTGCGGCCAAGCGGCCTTTACCGCGTCAAGCAGAGCTGCCTGAAGTGCCTCATCAGGGGAGACCGCTTTCGATAAATCAGGCAATGCTGGCCAGCCAGCATCAGGAAATTCTACGCCGGAGAATGTTTGGGTGGTGGCATAACGCGGCAAAACATGAAAATGCACGTCTGGGTCAACCATCATCAACATCAGATAATTGATCTTTTCATAGGGACGAAATTTCTGCAGCGCGGTCTCAATTTGGCTGGTTGCCGTGGCAAGTTCCTTGAAAGCCGTCGCAGAAATTGCGGAAAACGAGGTTGCTTCGTCTTTGCACACCAAAACCAGCGCGCCCAAAGTCGCCTGGGCAGGGCGTAACAACACGCACCAATGGTCTAACTCGCACACAAGGGTTTGCGGGTAGCCAAATTTAGTCATTGTTGCGTTAGGTAAAGTCATGCTTGGGCCAGATAGTACAAACAAATGGCACAAATGTGCCAGAAAAGATCATGGGTAAAGTTCGAAATTTTTCAACTCGTGAAACGATTGCTGTTTTTCATTAAATCCGCGAATCGTTACGGTACAACTCCATTTTCCAGACTGTCGGGCAATTGTATACATATTCCATGCAGCTGCGGGTTTGTGTTCGGTTTCCACTGCAGATGCGGAAGGAACGCCGAAAATATGAACCGGACCATACGGAGATGCCAACTTTTCATGCATATGGCGATGGTTGTGACCGTGCAGGACAAGTTCCGCGCCCTGGGTTTTCAAAATTTCTTCAAGCTGGCTTGCGTCTTTCAAGGCTTTCCGGGTTGTTGCTTGGCCGGGAAGCGGCGGATGATGGATAAGCAAGACCCTGAAAAAGCCCTGGTCGCGAAGCCGTTTCAAAGTTTGATCCAGTAGGTCGAGTTGCGTCGCACCGAGTGCGCCGGAGGCCTGAAAAGGAAAGGTCTCAATGGCGCTGGAGACGCCGATCAATGCCACATTGCGGCGCAAGCGAATATAGGGGAAGATTGTGCCTTCGGGCTTTCCGGGCACGGCGGCTTCTCCGCTCATAAAAGGTTGCCACAAGCCTTGGCCAAGCTTCCAAATTATCGGTACATAGGCATCGTGATTGCCGGGCACTAGAGCAACATCAGCAGGTGAACCTATCCCTTCAAGCCATTTTTGAGCGCGGGGAAACTCGGCAGGTAGCGCGATGTTGACGAGATCTCCCGTTACCGCGATCTGGTGCACACCGGCAGACTTTATATCGGCCAGCAGTGCCTCAAGCACATGGGGTTGGTGGACGTTATGGCGGTTTAGCTTCCAGGAAAGGTATCCGGTGATGCGTTTTGATAATAACGGACCAAACCCGGCAGCGGGCATTGGCCCGAGATGGGGATCAGAAAGGTGGGCTAGGTGCAGCATGGTCCAGCGAAGGCTCCAAAAGGGTCAGGTCGAAGTTGACAGCCGTGGGCTTGGGTGTCATTGAGTGGCCGGCTGGTGCCGCATGATCTGGCGGCGGCGAGCTCCCGGTCACAAACTAATCATCGAAAAGGCTATCTGCAAGTGAAGGTCATCATTCTTGGCGCCGGACAGGGAAAGCGGCTTCTGCCTCTTACCGAAGATATTCCAAAAGCACTGCTGGATATTGGCGGCAGGCGCCTTGTTGAACGCCAGATCGATGCATTTGTGGCCTGTGGCATCAATGAGTTTGTGGTGATCACCGGATATGCCGATGATGCCATGCAAGTTGTGCTCAAAGATTTGCAAAAAGAACTGGGTGTGCAAATCAGGACCGTTTTTAATCCATTTTTTGCGGTGTCTGATAATCTTGCCAGTTGCTGGATGGCACGTCATGAAATGACCGGTGATTTTATCCAGGTAAATGGCGACAATCTGTTCAAAGCTGATCTGGTCGCGCATTTCCTGAAAGCCCCTGAAAATGAAGCCACAGTTGCGATTAACCTCAAGTCTTCCTATGACGCGGATGACATGAAGGTGATGATGGATGGCGAGCGCGTTACTGAAATTGGCAAGACATTGCCGCTAGAGGCAGTCGATGCGGAAGCCATTGGTTTTTATATGTTCCGCGGCGATGGCGGCCCACATTTCAAATCTGTGTTAGAGCGCATGATGCGCGAGCCTTCCGGCCTCAAGCACTGGTATCCAACGGCGGTTGGTGTATTGGCCAAAACCGTCCCGGTGCATTCTTGGGCGTTCGACGATTTTGATTGGTGTGAGGTGGATTTCCCTGCCGATTTGCAGCTCGCCCGCCAGACAGTTGCAAACTGGTAGAAGCTACACTTTTCCGGCTAAAATTTGATCCACAAGATCTTTGTCTTCAGGCTTGTCCACGTCAATTGCAGCTTCCGCAAATGGCATCAACACTGGTTTTACCGTAACGCCAAGCCGCGACGACGCCCGCTCAAATGCTGCCGTCAGGCTTAACCGGCCCATTGCCCAACTCACCAGCGCGCCAAGGCCGAATGCACCCACCAGCTTCCATGGTTTTTTCCGGTTTTTATCGGCTTGTTGCCAGAATGATACTGCTTTCAGGGCATCTGCATCGAAGAGCGCGAACAGGTTGCAGCCAGAAACCTTTTGATCTGCAAATGGCAGGTAGGTTCGCTTGGTTTGTGGAAACCTTGCCTCAATGACCTGCTGGTTCGCCAGGCCAACTGTTAAGCTGGCATTCGAATTTGCAGATTCGGTAAGGAAATACTCAATCATTTCAGGGCTCAGCAAAGCGTGGTCTGCTGTGGTCACTAAAATTGGCCAACCCAGACTATCATCCGCGACAGATGACAGAACCGACGCCGGCGCAGAACTGGCGCTTTTCGTCAGAATGGTGTCGTGCGCCTTGCCCAGTGCCTGAGAAACGGCGTCAAAGTCGTCAATGCATATTGTAATGGAGCCAATTTGAGGGCTGGCCTGGAGCGCCCTCACGACCCGCGCCAGCATTGGCTCGCCACCTGTTTGCACCAGGCATTTGTGGGCTATGTTGAACGCCTTTGCCATAGGATCATCCGCGCCCCGCCCGGCCGCAAGAATAAGCGCGGAAAAGGCTCGCTTGGTAGTCATAACTTACGCTCGTAAACGCGGTAGGTCTTGTAAGGTCGGCCACCAATTGCCTCAATTATCTTTCGTATAGGTTCATTTGTTTCCAAAATCCACGAAAGCTCTGCTTTGCGTGTTCCCCGGCTGGAATGATAGGATCGGATGGCATCGATTACCGCAATTGAAAGAGCTGCACCGACCGGACTGGCGTGATGTTCACGTGAAACTCCCATCAGCGGCATGCGAATGGATGTGGGTGGGCGCATAAAGCGCCAGAAAAGCTTGGCCCAGCCAAATGGTAAAAGGCTACCGTTGAGATCAGCAATTGCCGCGTTGAGATTGGGAAGCGTGACCGCCATTGCCGCCGGTTTTCCCTGATATTCGGCCAATGCCACGTAGCCTTCAGACACCAGCAGCTTGAGGTTTTGGCCTAAATGGTCAATTTCGGATTTGGTCATTGGAACAAAACCCCAATTCCCACTCCAGGCATCGTTGAACAGCTTTATGATAATTTCAAGTTCGCTCGCCAGATTTTTCTTATCGAGCGTGCGGAGCTTTAAATCGCCGGACTTTTCAGCTCGCCCGGCCATCGCCCTCATGGCGCGGGGCATTTCGCTTGACGCATCATAGTCATAGGCAATGAGGTCCATTGCCTTTTCATATCCGCACGCCTCGACAGCGTGTTGATAATACGGCTTTGCGTGGCCCATCATGATGCTGGGCGGACTGTCAAATCCTTCCACTAAAAGTCCGGATTCTTCGTTGATTGAAAAACTGAATGGACCGCGCGCGCACTTCATACCCCGATCACGCAGCCAGTTTTCTGCAGTCGTCAGCAGTGCGGCAAAAACACTGTCATCGTCAATTGCGTCAAGAAACCCAAACTGCCCGGTTGCATCATTGTATCTGGCTTGATGGAGAGCACAAATCTGTGCGGAAATGCGGCCCACACATTGGCCATTCCTCCAGGCGGTGAAGAGTTGCGTTTCAGCATGCTCAAAATAGGGGTTCTTTTTTTCCGATAGATGATCCCGACGTTCCATTACTAATGGCGGTACCCAGTACGGATCATCTTTAAAAACGCTGAATGGCAGGCGGATGAAAGCATCCCGGTCGCTCTTGGACTCAACAGTGCGGATTTCCAGGTTGTTTCCAGCTGCCATGAGGTTACGCACGCGCTCTTTTTTTTCGTTTTGCGGCGGTAGGGTTCGGAATTTCATTCACCTTGCCATGTTCAACCTGATAAAGCTGATCAGCAACTGCGGTCCATGCAGGGCGGTGGGTAATTGTGATAATCGTAAACTCTCCAGCCAACGACTTGATGTTATCCACAATCTCGGCTTCCGTGCGCGGATCAAGCGCGCTGGTTACTTCATCAAGAATGAGCAGCGCTGGTTTTGTTACCAAAGCGCGCGCAAGCGCGATACGTTGGCGCTGTCCACCTGATAGTTTAGCACCCATTTCACCGGTCATCGTTTCCAAACCGTTTTCGATATCGGCGAGGAATTCGGTAACACCTGCGCGCGTACAAGCCTCATCAATGTCAGCTTGTGTGATGATGGCGTCGCCTAGTGTGATGTTCTCGCGGATTGTCCCATGGAACAGCGTGAGCTCCTGCGGGACGTAACCCAGCATCCGCCGCCACTGTCGTAAATCAATTTCATTCAATTCCACATCATCGATCAGCACACGGCCTGAACTCGGTTGATAAAGGCCAATCAAAAGGTCGATCAACGTGGTTTTGCCTGCACCTGACGCGCCCTGTAAAACGGTGATTTTGCCGGCTGGAATCTCAACAGATGCGTTCTTGATAACTTGCTTCGTTTGGTGAGAGAAAGAAACATCAACAAGTTTGGCACCAGTTTTGAACACTGGTGTTTTTGCACCTGGATTTGGTTCCGCCGCTGCTTCTGAAACTTTGATCAACTCGATCAACCGCCACCAGGCACTTTCAAACTGCACGGCGTTTTGCAATTTCAATTGCGCTTTGCCGACCAGGGCGACCATCTGGAAAAACACAATTCCCATTACAACAAGCTCTGGTAGCGGCATATTGCCAACAACTGCTGCGGCATAGACCCCAACACCAATAAAAAAGGCGACGAGTATCTCTTCTCCGTGCTTGCGACCGTGACGGGCGAGTTTTTGGCGGAAAAGAGCGCGGCGTATAGCGCGAATTTTTTGGCGAAAAAGTTCAATGAACGATGCCTGACGCTCCATGCTCTTAAGCGGTTTGATGTTGCTCAAGGCGTCCGATACATATGTCACCAATTCAGCGGTCCGATCAGTTTGCCGGTAGCCGTGCTTACGCGACATTTTCACCAGACTGCGTAAGGATACCGCCAGAATGACCCCTACCAGAACGCCTGCTAAGGCCAACTTCGACGAGATCAAAAGCGCAATCACCACATAAACACTCGCCTGAATGATATAGGCGATGGTGATTGCTGAATTATTATAGGCTTCGCCGGCGCGGGTGGCATCATTGGAAATTGAGTTTGCAATAAAGCCAATGCGCTGTTCGGTGAAAAAACTCCAGCGGGCATCAAGCAACTGCTTCAACAAGGTTGAGCGCATGTCAGTTGCCACAAATGCCACAGTGTAGCCAACATAAGCCATGGCTGCGAACGCAAAAATCGCCTTGAGCACAAACATTCCGGAAACAATGAGAATCAGGTTTTCCAAACTTGGGGTAATGCCAATTCCCAGTAATGTATTCTCAACAAGCGAATTGAGTGGCGAAGAGTTTTCAGACGCCCCGCCACCAATCTGTGTCGTTGCCGGTAACAGGGCCGACATCGAAATCATTTCTGCCAGCCCGGCAAGCACAAGGCAGGTAAGCACAAATGCCGGGCGGGTGCGCTTTGCACCGAAGAAGATTTTGAAAATGGATTTCAACATTCAATTGGCACCGGATTATGAATTGCTCGGCAGTAGACGCGAAGACACAGTTCTTTTGGTTTGTGGGCGCGTTCTGACCATATAGCGCATCTATTATGAACCGGCAGGCAAAATCAATGGCTGGGTGAACTGGCCGCACAAATGAAAAGCGGATACGCTTCGGTATCAGGAAAGGATTTGTTCTGCAAAAGGCATCAAAATATCTCCTGCAACCTTGGTTCCGGTTGCGCCGCGGGTTGACATTGGGTGTCCGCGGGTTAGTACGCGATGAACTTGGCCGTGTGCTACTCGTGCGCCACACGTATACTCCAGGCTGGATTTTCCCCGGAGGCGGGGTTGAACGCGGGGAAGATGCCGTCACTGCAGTGATCCGCGAGCTGGAAGAAGAGGCCGGTGTGGAATCCAATTCATCGCCTCGATTGTTCGGCCTTTATGCCAATAACGCCCATTTTCCGGGTGACCATATTGCATTTTATCAGCTGGATGATTGGACCCAAGGTACAGCCACAAGCACACTTGAGATCAAGGAAGCAGGATTTTTTGCTGTCGATGAATTGCCAACAGGAACAACCGGTGGCACCAAACGGCGTCTCGATGAGGTTTTGAACAACGGTTTGATAAGCCCGAATTGGTGAGAATTCCGTTATGCACCTCTTTCATGGGGAGTATTGAAATCAATATCCGGCCCGGCTGGCACGACCCGCGTGGGATTTACCGTTTCATGGCTGCCGTAATAGTGCAGCTTGGTCTGTGCGAGGTTTATCGTGTCTGCGATTCCCGGCCATTGGTAAAGCTCGCGAGTATATCCCCATAAGTTTGGATAATCGCACAATCGGCGAATGTTGCATTTGAAATGTCCCACATAAACCGGGTCGAAACGCAACAACGTTGGAAACAGCCGCCAGTCGGCCTCGGTTACTTGCGCGCCCGCCACATAGCGGCTTTCAGCCAGAATACCTTCCAGCCAGTCCAGAGTTTCAAACAACGGATAAACCGCATCCTCATAAGCTTGCTGGGTGCGGGCGAACCCGGCTTTATAAACGCCATTATTGAGGGATTGATAGACCCGCTCATTCACCATATCGACTTCTGGACGCAAGTCTTCTGGGTAGTAATCATTAGTGTCGCCCGTCAGCCCGTTAAAGGCAGAATTGAACATGCGGATGATCTCGGAAGATTCGTTGGAAACGATTGTACCCGCCTGTTTGTCCCACAAAATTGGCACGCTGGTCCGCCCGGTATAATTTGGGTCGGCGGCGGTATAGATTTCGTACAGGTATTTTTTGCCCAGCACAGTATCGTTGGTGCAGTCTTTCCGGTCTCCGAATTCCCAGCCATTATCAAGCATTAGCGGGTCGACGATCGAAACGGAGATATGATCCTGCAACTGTTTGAGCGCCCGGTAGATCAATGTGCGATGCGCCCAAGGGCAAGCCCAGGCAACATAAAGATGGTAACGGCCACTTTCCGGAGCAAAGCCGCTTTTGCCATCCGGCGTAATCCAGTTGCGGAACGATGTTGTGGCACGTTTATAAGCGCCATCCTTCTGGTTCGCGGTTAGCGGCTCAGTTTGCCATTTTCCTTCAACCAATTGGCCCATTCTCGTGTATCCTCGTATTAGGTCATAGACGAATAGTGCGCAGCGTGATAATCAGCGCATCGATTAAGTCAAAGACGGTTAAATAACAATGCTCAGGCAGCAAAAATCAGAATTGCGACGACGGTCATAACTGGCTGGGCGCACTATTGCGCTTTTCTGATATTCCTGCCCACGAGTGATGCACGTTTCTCAAAACGTCCAAAATGGTTATGGCAGGACCCCTTCATCGAAGAAATATGAGCTGCCGAAATGACACAATCAACTCCTGTAGATTATACCATCCAACCGGCTTTGCCGGGTCATACTAAATCAATAGAAACTGTTTTGGACGAGGCGTTTGGTCTTGGTCGTCAGACCAAAACTTCCTATCGCTTGCGGGAAGGTTCTCAAGCCGTTGATGGCCTTTCTTTTATTGCCGACCTTGATGGGCGTCTTATTGGTTCAATTCAGTTCTGGCCAATTATCATTGGCGGTGAAACATCTGCCCTGCTGCTTGGGCCATTGGCCATTTTGCCCGTGTACCAAGGATTTGGCGTTGGCTTGCGGTTGATTGAAGATGGTGTAGTCGCCGCACGGAAACTTGGCCATAAGCTGGTGCTGTTGGTTGGGGATGAGCCGTATTACACCAAAGCCGGGTTTAAACCTTTTAATTCCCACTCTGTGAGCATGCCCGGACCATATGATCCCAAACGTTTGTTGTTTCTGGAACTACAGGCCAATGCTGCAGATGGCGTTTCTGGGCTGGTACTGGCACCACACAGGGCAAAGCGCTAGCGACCTTCGCGATACCAGGCGAGACCAAGCAACCCTAGCAATGCGGCAAGGGCTAAAAGGCTTGAAAACAGCGAGTATTCCTTAAGGGATTCAACCCGGAATGCACCATTGCGTTTAAGCGCCAGCCAGCCTGGGCCAGCCATGCGACGTCCCGGGCGCGCCTGGCGGACCGCTGGTAACTCAACGTTTTCAATGCCGTTTGAAACCCAAAAAGCACGCCCGCCGGTTTCGGTCATTACCGCATTGAGTTTTTCTGTAGATGCAATGATTTCAGCGAGCTCTTTTGGATCAGAACTGCCAACCGCAGCGACTGACTCTAACGTGCCGTCGGATAATTTGTGAATGCCTGGTTCGCGCGCGGCAATGCGGCCCCGCCACAGGCCTGGTTGTTCCATTTTCAGCACCAGTTTTTCGGCTTTGCCTGACGGGCTGGTGATGGTGATGTCATTGGCTGTTTCACTCAATGTCCGGCGTTCGATTGTTAACGTGCCACCTTTGTGGGTGCCGCGCAGGGCCTCTTCTTCCAAATCCGGTTCTTTCATCAACCAGTGGGCGAGGCGGCGCAACAACTCTGCTTGCGGTCCACCGCCTTCAAAGCCCCGCGCCCATAGCCACGCATGGTCTGACAATAGTTGTGCGACCCGGCCATTGCCGCGACGGTCAAGAATCATGAGAGGTTTTTCCGCAGTGCCGGACATGACGGTTTCGCCTTGCTTGGGCACGACGTCGATCAACCGGAACCAACGGCCCCAGTTTGGGTTGCCATTGTTCCCGCCTGGGAGGCCTGCCGTGACCGGATGGCGGGTGCCGCGTTCCGTAATCTGCGGTTTGAATGGTTGCGTGAACACGCTACCAGTAGGGACTGAGGGCAGAACGCCAGATAGAGGCGTGCGGTACAGGCTGAGTGGTGTAGCAAATGCAGGGCCAGCTGCGGTCAGCACAGCGCCGCCGTCTTCGACAAATTGTGCAACATTTGCGAGATAGATCAGTGGCAGCACCCCGCGCCGTTGATAGCGGTCAAAGATGATCAAATCAAACTCGTCGAGCTTTTGGGAAAACAGTTCGCGGGTTGGAAATGCAATCAGGGACAGCTCGTTAATCGGCGTGTTGTCTTGCTTTTCCGGCGGGCGCAGAATGGTGAAATGCACGAGATCCACCGATGCATCTGCCTTGAGCAGGTTGCGCCACGTGCGTTCACCAGAATGGGGCTGGCCTGACACGAGCAGAACCCGCAACCGGTCCCTGATGCCTCTTGTTTCAACAACCGCCCGATTGTTCAGCAAGGTCAATTCGCCTTCAACTGGCGCTACTTCGAGCCCGGTAATGTTGCTGCCACCATGTTCAATGGTAATCGGGATGTCGACGATGCGGCCTACTGGAACGGTGATACTTTCAGGCTTTCCAGCGTCACGGGTGAGCGACAGTTCAGCGCTGGTTTCGCCGCTATTGTGATCTTCGATGCGGATGCGAATGATCTGCTGCTGACCGACAATGCCAAAACGCGGAGCCTGCTCGATCACCAGCCTGCGATCACGTTCGTCTTTTTGACCGGTAATCAGTGCATGGACCGGGCCATTATATCCTTGGCCAGCGAGGCTGTCAGGGACATCGTGCACTTGGCCATCGGTAACAAATACTGCGCCGCCAAAGCGTTCTGGAGGCACATCGGCAAGGGCTTTATTGAGTGCTTTGAAAAGTTGTGTACCGTCATTGTCAGGCACATTGGATGGTGTGACGGTGACTGTTTTTACGATGAGATCAGGCAGGTTTTTCAACGTGGCGCGAAGTTGCGAAGTTGCAGCCTTGGCGCGCAAGTCTCTGTTGTCGATTAGTTGACTGGTACTCAGATCAGTGACGACAACCGCGACATCGGGGAGGGTTTTTCTCTCCTCATCGCGGGCAATTGGGTTGAGGATGGCAAGAAACACCGTTGCTGTCGCCAAAGACCGCAACCAGGCGCCACGGGCGCGCAACACAATGCCCAGCACCATCAGCGCAAGTGCTGCAATACCAAGCACAATCAACCATGGTTGTGAAACAAGCGGGGCGAATTCGAAGCTCAGGCTCATGTCTATTGGCCCAATCGTTCAAGAATGGCGGGCACATGAACCTGGTCGGCTTTATAGTTGCCGGTAAGCGCATACATGACGATGTTTACGCCGGTCCGCATGGCGAACTCGCGCTGGCGGTTCGTGCCGGGAACGGTCGTGAACATCGGCCTGCCTGATCTGTCTACGGCCCAGGCTGCAGCATAGTCGTTCGATCCGATAATCACCGATGAAACACCATCAGTACTGGAAGCATTTGAACTTCCAGCCTTGTTTTGCGCTTCAACCCAGAGCCGACCGTTCGACCATCTTCCGGGAAAGTGCTGTAGCAGGTAAAAAGCCTTGGTAATCACATGGCCTGGTGGCACGGTTTCCAGCGGCGGG
>CAJQND010000204.1 GCA_905479595.1 uncultured Hyphomicrobiales bacterium | reverse complement strand
CCAAGCGCTATGTCAAATCGGAAAAAAAACTGCGTTACCAAAATTGGAGATCGAACCACCAGACAGTGCAAAACCACCCGATGTCGCACTACCGCTTCAGATGAAGTTATGAGTGAAAAAATTCAGACTAACGAAATTTTTAACAGGAGAGAAAAATGGGAAACATAGCAAATCAACCGTGGACCACGATCTTACTTTTTGTGACCGGTTACATTGGATTCCATGTCGCAAATACAGGAATGAAAAACCATCTCAAAGCGATAGATGTATCCTTTTCTACGCTAATCTTCGGGTTTTTCTCAATGATCATTTATGAATTTGTGATTCAAGTGACGGCTTGTTCAGTTTCAATTGCGTCTTTAACTGCGGTGATAATAGCAGTGATACTTGGAGCCATATGGCGGCGTTTGGGTCGTCAAGCGTTCCAATGGGCTTTGCGAATAACAAAAGTAAGTGAGAGCGACGATCTACCCGGCGCATGGTACGGACTCTTCGATCAAACAAAATACGATTGGACACAAATTTCAGTGAACACAAAAGATGGCGCGCTTTACAGTTGTAAAAATACAGTGAAGTTCGGCACAAAACCGAATGGTCCATGTACCCTTGGGCCCAATGGGGATATTTTGATGTATCTAACCCACGAAAAAAAGCCGGGTCAAAACAAGGTCATTTCAGTATCGAATACGACCAACGAGGAATTGGGAGATGCCATCACCTACATTCCACAAGAACAAATTGTTCGCGTAGATATTCGAAGGAAGAAAAAGAGCGGCTAATCTGTTTTTTTTGGCGGAGGTGGCGCCGGTGGCTTGTCGCCGGAACTTGTCGTGCCAGGTGCGCTCGGTCGATAGTTTGCATCGGGTCCTCCGGCAGATGGAACAAAATTGTCTTTGATAAAGATGGGCTTTTTATCAATTTCGCTCATATAAATTCTCCTAAACAATTAAGTTAACAGTCGACAAAAAAAGGGTGAATTGGCTAATACCGCCGGATCAAACCGACAAGTGTGCCTTGTACGTCTACGCGGTCGGGGCCGAAAATTCGGGTTTCATAGGCCGGATTGGCGGCTTCGAGTGCGATGGAATCTCCCTTGCGGCGCAAACGCTTCAAGGTGGCTTCCTCGTCATCGACCAAAGCAACAACGATTTCACCGTTCGAAGCAGACTGCGCCTTTCGGATCAATACCGTGTCACCATCAAGAATACCGGCCTCGATCATTGAATCGCCTTTGACCTCAAGCGCAAAGTGCTCGCCAATGCCCAACATTTCCGGCGGCACTGCGATATTGTGGGTGTGGTCCTGAATGGCAGAAATCGGCACCCCGGCTGCAATCCGCCCCATAACGGGAACAGTGGCAGATTCGGCTGCAGCATCACCATCCGGCAAGGGCACCGCCTCGCGGCGTTTGCCAAGTGAGCCCTGAATAACAGAAGGATTAAATCCGCCGCGCGGGTTCTGGGCGAGGCCCGGTGCCATGGAATCCGGCAGTTTCACCACCTCCATGGCGCGCGCCCGGTGGGGCAGGCGGCGCAAAAATCCACGCTCTTCAAGCGCAGTGACGAGCCGGTGAATGCCCGACTTGGATTTCAAATCGAGTGCTTCCTTCATTTCCTCAAAGGAAGGCGGAACGCCGGTTTCTTTCAACCGCTCGTGGATGAACATCAGGAGTTCGTGTTGCTTCCGCGTCAGCATATCAGGCCCCTTCGCCACAAGAACCGCCGGGCATTTGCCAGCGACTCACTTGTCAGAACAAATCATAAACAAAAACTACATGTTCTATTTATGTTCGGCAAGGGTTAAAATCCCGTGAAGGGCTGATCCGGTTTATTCCGGCTGCTTTTCTGCGTTCATGGTGTCATGATTTTCGCGGATGTCTGCTGGCCACTGTGCCTTGATATAAGACAGGGCTGCGATGATTTCAGCATCGCTCAGCGTGTTTTCAAATACCGGCATCACCGACTTAAAGTTTTCCAGTTTCAATAGCTTGGCCGTGCCGAACTTTGTTACACCGAACAGGATATCATCTGTGTGGTGCCAGGTGTGACCTGTTTCATCATGGGGAGGGGCAGGCGCGAAGCCATCTGGACCTGGCCTTTTCCAGTTTGGCTGACCTTCCAAATTTTCGCCGTGACAGGATGCACAGTTCTCAGAATAGACTTTTGAACCCTCTGCAACGATTTCCGGATTGTCAGGTTTCAATATCGACACGCCTTTGGCTGAACCTGAGATGGCGAACACAGCAAACCCGCCGACAGCAGCGAGACACAGCCCAAGTCCAAAAATTGTTGTCTGAATGCTCATTAAAATCCCGAAATGGCCAAGGCCGAAAATACATCTGCAATATTCTGCCAGTTTAGCGCTAAAAATCCAACATCAACACGTTTACTCTTGCGCCTTTGCGCGCCGCTTTGGCGAATGGCGGGCGAATGATCAGGCAATTGGCCTGGTTGAGTGTGGTGAGCATGGAAGAATCCTGCCGGGAAAAAGCGGTGACGGAAGGTATGCCATCTGCACCATGGGTCAGCACCGCACGCAGGTAATCCTGGCGCTGGTCATTGGCGTCAAGCGGTGTCACCAGCCGCGCGGTAAATGGTACATCACTATCATCAAGACCCAGCATTTTATCAATGAGGGGTTTGAGGAAAATTCTGGCGCAGATAATCGATGAGACCGGGTTTCCCGGAAGACCAAGGACATGCATGGATTTAAGTTTGCCATACATGAGTGGTTTTCCGGGCCGCATGGCGATCCGGTAAAAATTGAGTTTCAACCCGGCTTTTTTAAGCGCGTCCTGTACAAGATCATGATCACCAACCGAAGCCCCGCCCAGTGTCACCAGAATATCGCATCCTTGCGCTTTCTTGATAGCGCGCGCCAGACTGCGATGGTCATCGCCAACAATGCCAAGATCCAGGGGGTCCCCGCCACAATGGCGCACAAATGCAGCCAGGGCGAAATTGTTGGATGAAATGATCTGGTCACCACGGGGTTTGCCGCCTGGTGCGACCAGTTCATCGCCGGTTGGCATGATTGCAACGCGTGGCCGCTGCCGCACAGGCAGGTTGGCAAGGTTCATGGCTGCAGCAAGGCCAAGCTGGCGACTGCCGAGGCGGGTGCCTGCGGTGAGCAAAGTCTGGCCGGATTTGAAATCAAGCCCTTTTGCACGCACATAACGGCCCTTCGGTTCGGGGTGCAAAACCGTGACCATGTCGTCATCGCGATTGCAGTTTTCCTGAATGACAATGGTGTCTGATCCGCGCGGCAATGGTGCGCCGGTGAAAATGCGCACTGCCTGACCGGGCTTTACAGCGCCACCGAATGCCTGTCCCGCCGGGGCTTCACCAATTACGCGTAATTTTACCGGTGCGTTTGCCACATCAGCTGCACGCACCGCATAGCCATCCATGGCCGAGGCATGAAAGGGGGGCTGGTTGCGCTTGGATTTTACGTCGCGCGCCAATACACGGCTTTGCGCTTTTTCAAGAAGAACCACTTCTGCCGGCAAGGTGCGGGCAGCTTTCAAGATAGCATCACGGGCGGATTTTACAGGCGTGAGAGCCATCAGCCTGCCTTGAAACTGCCGGACTTGCCGCCGGTTTTTTCCAATAGGCGGATATCGCTGATCTGTATGCCGCGGTCCACCGCCTTCACCATGTCGTATAATGTGAGGCACGTTACGGAAACCGCAGTAAGTGCCTCCATCTCAACGCCGGTCTGGCCGCTTACCTTGACCATGGCGGTCACATCAATGCGCGGCTCGTCTTCACACATGTCGATTTCGATGGCTACTTTTGAGAGCGCCAACGGGTGACACAGCGGAATAAGTTCATGGGTGCGTTTGGCGGCCATGATGCCTGCAATACGGGCCGTGGCGATCACATCGCCCTTTTTGGCAGTGCCTGAGCGGATCATCTCCAGAGTTTCCGGCCTCATCCTCACCGAACCACAGGCAATGGCGGTGCGCGATGTGGTCTCTTTGTCGGAAACATCGACCATATGGGCGTTACCGCGTTCGTCAATATGGGTGAGTTTGACCATCAGGCATCAACCTCTTGCGTGGTGAGAAGGGTGCGGGTGGCCGCTGCAACGTCTTGCTGGCGCATCAGGCTTTCCCCAATCAGGAAGGTTGATACGCCAATTTGCGCGAGCCGCGCCAGATCAGCCGGGGTAAACAAGCCACTTTCCCCAACAAGCAAATAACCCTCTGGGACCAGTGGAGCCAGTTCTTCGGTGGTTTCCAGCCGGGTTTCGAATGTATTGAGATTGCGGTTATTGATGCCGAGCAGGCGGCTTTTCAACGTTAGCGCGCGCTCCAGTTCAGCGTGGTCATGCACTTCCACCAGCACATCCATGCCCAATTCAAACGCTGCTGCTTCCAGCTCGCGGGCCAAAGCATCATCAATCATCGCCATGATCAGTAATATGCAATCTGCACCCCAGGCGCGCGCTTCTGCCACCTGATAGGTATCGAGCATGAAATCCTTGCGCAGGGCGGGTAAAGACACCGCATTGCGGGCTATTGTAAGGAATTCCGGTGCACCTTGAAAGGATGGGGTGTCGGTTAAAACCGAAAGACAAGCCGCGCCACCAGCTTCATAGGCTTGTGCCAGGGCAGGTGGGTTGAAGTCTTCGCGGATAAGGCCCTTTGAAGGACTGGCTTTCTTGATCTCTGCAATTAAACCGTAGTTTCCCTGGGCTTTGCGGGTCTCAAGGGCCTTCAAAAACCCTCGCGGGTGTCCAGCATTCGCGATTTCGGTTTCAAGATTGGAAAGAGGGATGGCCATCTTCGCCGCAGCGACTTCGTCACGCTTATACAAGGCGATTTTGTCGAGTATTGTCGCCATTAGCTGTTTGATGCCTCCACAAGCTTCTCCAGCACTTTGGCAGCTTTGCCACTGTCAATCGCTTCTGCCGCGCGAATAACGCCTTCGCGCAGGGAATTGACCTCTGAGGTCACCATAAGGGCGGCAGCAACGGTCATCAGCACCGTATCGCGATACGCACTTTGCTTGCCAGCCAGTAGCTCGTGAATGGCAGCAGCGTTATATTCTGGATCACCACCCTTGAGTTCATCCAGAGACGAGCGTTTAAGGCCAGCCTCTTCCGGGGTAATCTCGAATGTGTGTACTTTGCCGTCTTTCAGCTCAGCCACCCAGGTGGTGCCCGTTGATGTAATTTCGTCAAGACCGCCTTCGCCATGGGTTACCCATACCGCTTCAGCACCAACGTTCTTCATGACGTGGGCGAGATGTTCGATCCAGTCCTTTGAAAAGACGCCGATAATCTGCCTTGAAGTGTTCGCCGGATTGGACAGTGGGCCGAGCAAGTTGAAGATCGTTCTGGTGCCAAGTTCTACCCGTGTTGGCCCAACAAAGCGCATTGCAGCGTGATGAGCGGGCGCAAACATGAAGCCAACGCCTGATTTATCGATGCATTCAGCGATTTTTTCCGGTGAAATCTCAATGTTGACCCCGAGCGCCACCAGGGCTTCCGACGCGCCCGACTTGGATGAAAGGGAGCGATTGCCATGTTTGGCGATGTTCAGGCCACAAGCTGCCGCAACAAGGGCAGAACAGGTGGAGATATTATAGGTTCCTGAGCCATCGCCACCCGTGCCGACGATATCGATTGCGCCCGCAGGCGCGTGCACCGGGGTCATTTTGGCGCGCATAATGGATACAGCACCCGAAATCTCGTCAACGGTTTCGCCGCGCACCCGCATTGCCATCAGAAATCCGCCAATTTGTGATGGTGTGGCGTCGCCAGACATGACAATTTCAAAAGCCTCACGGGCTTCCTCGAAGCTTAACGCTTCGCCGGTGGCGACTTTGGCAATAAATGGTTTTAGATCGGCCATGGTCCGGTTATCCCTTTAACGCGCCCGCAAGATCAAGAAAGTTCCTCAATAGCTGATGCCCGTGCTGGGAGGCAATGCTTTCGGGGTGAAACTGCACTCCGTGTATCGGCAAATTAACATGCTCCAGCCCCATGATCATGCCGTCATCGGTCTGTGCGCTTACGCTCAGGCATTCCGGCAGGGTTTCAGGCGAAACTGTCAGGGAATGGTATCGAGTTGCCTCAAACCTGTCAGGAATACCGGCAAACACGCCGCTGCTGGTATGGCTGATCTGGGAGGTTTTACCATGCATGATCTGGTCTGCCCGCACCACATCGCCGCCAAATGCCTGGCCGATGGCCTGGTGGCCGAGACACACTCCGAACAGCGGTTTTTTAACTTCAGCCGCCGCTGCCACAAGGTCGAGGCAAATGCCGGCCTCATTGGGCGTGCACGGGCCAGGTGAAAGCACAATCGCATCAGGGTTTGTGGCCATCACATCTGCGACCGAGATTTTATCGTTACGGTGAACCTGACAATGCGCGCCAAGATCGCCCAGATACTGCACCAGATTAAAGGTGAAACTATCATAATTATCGATGAGAATGAGCATCTTACTGCCCCCTCACTGGCTGGCCGGAAAAGCGCACCGCTTCCTCAGCGGCTCTGAACAGGGCCTTGGCCTTGTTGATAC
The DNA here is from genome assembly GCA_905479595.1 of uncultured Hyphomicrobiales bacterium. GTDB lineage: Bacteria > Pseudomonadota > Alphaproteobacteria > Rhizobiales > CAJQND01 > CAJQND01. The sequence goes on along the minus strand of CAJQND010000204.1, from coordinate 5,530 downwards.
ATTCTTCATGCTCGCTTTCCGGAACAGAATCCGCAACTATCCCGGCCCCCGCCTGAACATACATTTTGCCGTCTTTGACGATTGCTGTGCGTAGCACAATACATGTGTCCATCTGGCCATTGGCAGAGAAGTAACCGACGCAGCCTGCATAGGGCCCGCGTTTATCTTTCTCCAGTTCGTCGATAATCTCCATGGCGCGGACCTTCGGTGCGCCTGACACGGTACCGGCAGGATAGCCTGCCACCAATGCCGATATTGCGTCATGGTCAGAATTCAAACGGCCTTCCACATTGGACACAATGTGCATGACCTGGCTGTAATACTCCAAAATGAACTGGTCAGTAACTTCGATGGAACCGATTTCGGCGACCCGGCCCACATCGTTGCGGCCAAGATCAAGCAACATAAGATGTTCAGCGCATTCTTTCGGATCGGCGAGCAGTTCTTCTGCCAGAGCGGCATCTTCAGCCGGTGTTGCCCCGCGCGGCCTGGTGCCTGCAATTGGGCGAATAGTGACATTGCCGTCGCGCACCCGCACCAGAATTTCTGGGCTGGACCCAATGATCGAGAAATCACCGAAATTGAGGCAATAGAGGAAAGGTGAGGGGTTCACCCGCCGCAAGGCCCGATAGAGCGAAAATGGCGGCAACGTGAAGGGTGTTTCAAAGCGTTGCGACAGCACCACCTGAAACACATCACCAGCCAGCACGTATTCCTGGGCCTTTTTAACCATCGCCTTATAGTCTTCTGGCGTGGTGTTTGACACCGGAGCGCTATACTCAGGCACTTCTGCTTCGCGATTTGCCTGCCGGTCCAGTGGTTGATCAAGGGCATCCATCACCACCATGATGCGGTCAACGGCGCGCGCATAGGCAGCTCCGGCGCGTGCGTCTTCGTTGACATAGACGGGGCTGGCGACGGTTACTTCATCTTTCACGGAATCAAAGATTGCCATTACCGTAGGGCGTATCATGATGGAATCTGGAACTTCGATTATGTCCGTATTCGGCTCTGGGAGATCTTCCATCAACCGAACCATGTCATAACCCATATAGCCGAAAACACCTGCAGCCATGGGTGGCAGTTCTTCGGGCAAATCAATGTGCGATTCCGCCAGGAGCGTGCGAAGTGCGTCTAATGTCGTTTCCGGGCAGGGCTCGAAGGGGCCTTCCGGATCGATAGTGGCTTTGCGGTTGATTTCAGCTTGCGGCCCGTGACTGCGCCAGATCACATCCGGCCTCAATCCGATAATCGAGTAGCGCCCGCGCACCGCGCCACCTTCTACCGATTCCAGCAAAAAGGCGTAATCCACCCCGTCAGAGAGTTTGAGCATGGCGGAAACCGGGGTTTCCAGATCGGCCACCAAAGTGGTCCACACCACTTGAGGGGCGCCGTTTTCGTATTCGCGTTTAAAGTTTTCTAGAGTGGGTTCGATGCGCATGGCCGGTCAGCCTAAATTGTTGGTTCCGTTTCTGGTGAGCCGCAGTGCCAAAAGCAACTACGAGCCTGGATTTTGGAACCTCGACCATAATTGTGGGTTGATATTAACCCCTGCACCTTCTTGAACTTCCGCGAGGTATTGCTGCAACAAGTCAGCGGCGAGGCCCGTTTCAAGCACTTGAGCCACCCGCGTGGCGTTGGCGTCTGTTGCCTGATAAGGCGGCACCTCTGTGCCCGTGGTTTCGATAATTATGTAACTCGCGTTATCCGGGCTTGGCGCAAGTGCAAATCCGCCTTTTGGCGTATTGAACACCACGTTCAACCCCTCGCGGCCAAGACCGTCAGCCCGGCCACCGCGGCTCGTCGCGGGAACCGGCGTAAGAGTTTGGCTATACTCACCGGCAAGGGCTTCAAGGGTAGTTCCAGCCTTTACCTTGGCCAGTGCGGCTTGAGCATCTTTGAGTTGGGTTTCGCGCAATTTACCTGCAAGCCAGGCTTCTTCTGCCTTGGCTTTCACTTCATCGAATGGTTTGAGAGTTTCCGGTGTAACGGCGGTTACATCCACCCAGACAAACCCGTCTTCAGGAGTTTCAACGGGGTCGTTTTCAACACCAACATCGCTTTCAAACGCCAGTTTTAAAACTCTGGCCTGGGCGGGCAAAGGTTCAATCGGGGTGCCGTTTGGGCCGTTGCCGGTGACATCCACCCCATCAACCGCAACGATGGGCAAGTTAAGTCTCTGAGAAATTTCGGCAAAGGTTGATCCGCCAGCGCGTTCATCTTCCACCTGGTCGTGAATATTGAGGATTTCCTCCTTCGCCCGTTCGAGCTTGAGGTCTTTAATCAGGCGATCCTTGAGAGTGGAAAATGCAGCGGTGGACCCAAGCTGAATATCTGTAACGCGGATGAGGGCGGTTGCCAGCGCGCCAGCAACAGGTGCACTCACGCGTCCTTGCTCCAGATCGAATGCGGCAAGGGCGATAGCCGGGTCAGGCACGTCTTTTTTCGTCAATGCGCCAAGTACGTAGTCTTTTTCCGTCAGGCCACGTTCCTTGGCGATGTCGGCGAAGGTAGCCCCTTCAACGATCCGCTTACGGGCATTGTCTGCGGCTTCTTTGGTAAGAAAAGAAAGCTGCTCGATGGTGCGTTTTTCCGGAATTGAATATTGGTCTACCCGTTTTTCATATGCGGCCTTTGCTTCTTCATCTGAAATGGCAATCGTATCTGCCACGTCTTCAGGCTGCAGGCGCAACAAGTTCAAGGTGCGGAATTCAGGCGCGGTAAAGGTGCGTTTGTTTTTCTCGTAATAGGACTTCAAATCCGATTGGCTTGGCTTTGTACCTTCTGGCAAACTCGCTTTCGGCAGTGTGAAAAACTGTGCGGTGCGTTTTTGCATGTCGTAGACCCATGCGGCCTTTTTCAATGTCTCAGGCGCGGTGAGGGCCGTGTCGACAGCCGATATAAGCTCACCACGCAAAACATCGCGGCGTTCCTGCTGGACGTACTGGCCTTCTGAAATTCCGTTATTTGCGAGCAATTGCCTGAACCCATTTGCGTCGAATTTGCCGGAACTATCTTTAAAGGCCGGGTTGTCTTGTATCCGCTTGGCGACAATTTCATCCGATGCAGCAAGATTTAACTTGGTCGCCTGGTCGTCAAGCGCTGCCTCGCGGATCAGTTCTGCCAGAACCTGCTGGTGGACACCCAGCTCGCGGGCTTCTTCAAGTGTAATGTTCTGTCCGGTACGCCGAGACAAGAACCGCACCTGGCGATCAAGGGCGCTGCGATAGGCCTCTGTCGAGATTTCCTTGTCGCCCACAGTGACCAGAGCATCGCCCTGATACCCTCGGAAAATATCTGATACGCCCCAAACGGCAAAACTCATTGCCAGCAAACCAATGAACAGTTTGGCAATTAAGCCACCGGATCTGCTGCGGAGAAACTCTAACATGGTACTTACATTCCTTAGGCGTCGCGCCGGGTTGTCTCAAGGTGTTGTATTTTAAGCTTTGATTCCTATCTTGTGGAGACTATTTAAGGGGGAATTGAACACTCTGCAATGCGTTGACGTTGCATTGTGTGCAGTTTCGCGCTAAAGCCCGCTCGCGCTTTGCAGTGCACCCATTGGGTTAACGAACTGATTGAGACGGAAATGGCCAGCGTTCTGCTTGTAATTCATCTGATTATCGCCATTGGTTTGGTGGCGACCGTGCTGTTGCAACGCTCCGAAGGCGGAGCGCTTGGAATCGGCGGCGGTGGCGGCGGTGGCAGCGGTGGATTGTTTACCGGACGTGGCGCAGCCAACATGCTGACACGGGCAACGGCCGTTCTTGCTGGGCTGTTTTTTCTCACTTCAATCGTTTTGACCCTACTGGCACGTGGCGACGGAAGCCCGCAATCTATTCTCGATGCAATCACTCCTGGATCACAAAATGAAGAGAGTGCGCCAGCGAAACCCTCAGGCTCGGTTCTTCCGCAGCTCCCAGGTGGTGAATCCGAACCGGCCAAGCCCGAAGCACCAGCTCAGAACTAGCGTGATTCCGGCTGCTTAGGCAGTCGTCCACAAGAACTTGCTTTTTCCTGCAAGAAGCCTCTTCGCTTTAGCTCCGAATCCTGTATTCTGCGCTCCCATGGCGCGGTATATATTCATAACCGGCGGCGTGGTCTCTTCCCTCGGAAAGGGTTTGGCATCAGCAGCACTGGGAGCACTCTTGCAAGGACGTGGCTATAAGGTCCGTTTGCGCAAGCTTGACCCATATCTGAATGTCGATCCAGGGACCATGAGCCCCTATCAACACGGCGAAGTTTTCGTAACTGACGACGGCGCTGAAACAGATCTTGACCTCGGTCACTACGAACGCTTTACGGGCAGGCCTTGCTCGCAAGCCGACAATGTCACCACGGGCAGGCTCTATAAAAACATAATCGAAAAAGAGCGCCGGGGGGATTATCTCGGCGCGACCGTGCAGGTTATTCCGCACGTGACCGATGCGATCAAGGAATTCGTACTCGCCGGGAACGAGGAATATGATTTCGTTTTGTGCGAAATCGGCGGCACTGTAGGCGATATCGAAGCCTTGCCGTTTTTTGAGGCAATCCGCCAGCTTGGCAATGATCTGCCACGCGGCCAGTGTCTTTATACCCATCTGACACTTGTGCCGTGGATTCCAAGTGCTGGTGAACTGAAAACCAAACCGACCCAGCATTCTGTGAAGGAACTGCGCTCGATCGGTATTCAACCAGACATTTTGATGTGCCGCTGCGACCGGGAAATCCCGGCCAATGAACGCCGCAAAATTGCACTCTTCTGCAATGTTCGCGAAAGTGCAGTTATCCAGGCGCTGGACGTAGGGTCCATCTACGATGTGCCGGTGGCCTATCATTCAGAGGGGCTGGACACCGAAGTGCTTTCAGCCTTCGGCATTGATGATGCCCCGGATGTGAAGCTTAAACGCTGGACGAAAATCTCAAAACGCATCCATGAACCTGAAGGCGAGGTGACAATTGCAATTGCCGGTAAGTATACCGGATTGCTGGACGCCTACAAATCTCTCAACGAGGCATTGGTCCATGGGGGAATTGCCAACAAAGTGAAGGTGAACCTGGAGTGGATTGAGTCGGAAATCTTCGAACAGGAAGATCCCGCACCATATCTTGAAGGGGTGCACGGCATTCTCGTGCCTGGCGGCTTTGGCGAACGTGGTGCGGAAGGCAAGATTAAAGCCGCGCAATTTGCCCGCGAACGTGATGTGCCATATTTCGGCATTTGTTTCGGTATGCAAATGGCGGTGATTGAAGCTGCACGAAACATGGCGGGTATAAAAGGCGCAGGTTCGACCGAGTTTGGCCAAGCTGAAGTTCCTCTTGTTGCCTTGATGACGGAGTGGATGAAGGGCAACGAGCTGGAATCACGGGCACGATCCGGCGATCTTGGCGGTACCATGCGGCTTGGGGCTTATGAAGCCACTTTGGCAAAAGGCTCAAAAGTGGCAGAGATTTATGGTTCCAACTCTATTCAGGAACGTCACCGCCACCGCTATGAGGTGAATATGAGCTTCCGCGAACAACTGGAAGACAGCGGAATGCTTTT